>NZ_VRVA01000119.1:0-14405 GCF_008039945.1 Methylobacterium sp. WL64 | reverse complement strand
GCGGGTGGACCCTGCGTCGGGGTCTGGCCGGATGCTGCGCCATCGCCCCCGGGGGCCGGGGCCTGCGCCGCAACGCCCGACGCCCACAGGGCGAGCGTCACGGCCGCGATCATCCGGTTGGTTCTGAACACGCTGCGTCCTCTGAGGAAGGGCCGGGCCGGGCCGACGCGCCGGCAAGACCGCGACCGTATCGGCCGGATTTGGGCCCGCCGTCGGCGCGACCCCGCCTGCGGACAGCACCCTGCCGAAGGACCTGGGCGAAGTTATGGACCGTCGGGGCCAGCCGGCAAGTTCCGCGCCGGTCCGATCCGGACGCCCTCCCGGACGCGCGCGACGGGTGCTGGCGCGCATGTGTCTGGTTTTCGCCGCAACCCGAGCGTAGACAGCCGACGATAAGCTTTTGCGAGCTGCGGAGACCACCGCGGCCCCTTGCGAGGACTACACGATGTCGACCCTCCCCTCGTCGGTCTGTGCCACTGCGCGCGGCCTCGCGCTCTGCGCCGCCCTGGCCAGCCTGGTGGCCGGCTGTCAGGCGCTCGGCGGCGGGGGCGGCGTGATGCCGGAAACCGAGGTCGGGCTGCCGCCCTCGCTGCGCGGCTCCCTGCCCAACCGCGAGGCCCGCAACGCCGGGGTCGATGCCGACGGGCAGCCGCTCCAGACCGCTCCGACGAAGCAGCTGGCGATCCCGCGCAGCGCCGGCGGCGCGACGCAATCGGCCAATGCCAGGGAACGCCGGATCCGGCGCGAGGACATCGAGGGCGGCAACGCCGCTGGCGGCGCGGGCAGCAACTCGATGGGCCCCATGCTGTCGCCCGGCGGCAGCGTCGGCCTCGGCGGGAAGTTCTGAGGACCGTAACCGGAAGCGGGCGCGGCGCTAGTCGTGATGGGCGCGGGCCACCTCTCCCGTGCGGGAGAGGTGGCCCGTCGCGGTCCGCAAGGGTGCCGGCGGCAAAAGCCCGTGCGGGCACGAGGCGTCCCGGTGGAGCGTCGATGGCCCGCGCCCTTCGCTCACAGCGTTGGCGCGCGCACGCCGTAATAATCCTCGATCTTCCCGCGGTAGTTCAGGTCGGCGAAGGCGTCCTCGCCCGGGCCGTGGCTCGGTGCGCCGGCGAGGTTGCCCGGATCGATGTCGACCACGTAGCCGCCGAGTTCGGTGCTGTAGGTCAGTGCCTTCCAGGGCAGGGGGTGGTGGTTCTCGCCGAGCCCGAGGAAGCCCCCGAAGGCCAGCACCGCGTAGGCAACCTGGCCGGTGACCTTATCCACCATGAAGTTGTACACGGCCCCGAGGTGCTTTCCCTCGCGGTCGTACACCGCCGTGCCCTCGACCTTGTTCGAGGCGATCAGGCGGGCGGTCTCGTCGATGGCGATGCCCTCGCCGGTGGGATCGAGCTCCAGGGAGCCCGTCTTTCTCACGGGACGCTCGGTGGGCAGATCCGTCGGCATGGTGACTCCCGGGTTACGCGGACCGGGCCGGACGTGCCGCCGGCCCTGGTCACTAAACGCCGGGGCGGGAGCGGGTTCCGGTGGCTTAGAGATCCGCCAACATCCCGGCATCGGCCCGGCGCTGGTTGATCCGGTCCCGGACCGAGCGGCTGGCCAGCAGCATCTCGAAGCCGAACGCGATGAGCGCGCAAAGCGTGCACAGGATCGCGGTCCCGAACAGGCCGAACAGCAGGCTCGCCACCGTGCTGTCGCGCAGGGCGCCGACGAACAGCGTCAGCACCGAGCCGCAGGTCGCGACGCCGCCGAGCGCGGCCAGGAACACCGCCGCGTCCAGCGCCAGCGAGCGCGTATGAAGCCGGTCGAGCCGCTGACCCAGGATGATCCGCTCGGCCTCGCCGGCTCCAGCCAGCAGCGTCGACACGCGCTCGGCCTGGTCGGCCACCCGCGCGAGCCGGGCACCGAAGACGTTGAGCAGCGTCGCGAGCCCGGACAGCAGGAAGACCGGGCTCAGCGCCACCTGGACGACGTGGGCGGTGCTTTCCAGGGTGGTGGATGTGATGGGATCGATCATGCTCGCGGGCCCATGGACCCGGCAGCCCGGCACGGCAATCCCGTGCGCCGTCAAACCAGCCCGCGTTGCGGTTCCAGGCCGGACGAGACCGGCTCGGCCCGGATACCGAGACCAAGACCGAGCACGAGCCCGGTGGCGAGCAGCAGCGCGAGCGCGAGAACCGGGGTAAACATGACTGTATTTCTCGGGCCTGATCCTTAAGAGCAGGTTTCGAGCGCGCGGGTTCGGCGGAATGTTCTTCGCGGCGGTGCAGATCGGCGGCTTCCGGTGTGGATTTCCGCGCCTGCCCTGTGGATGAGGCCCCCGCGAAGGCGATTTCCCCTTGGAACGGCGGCGGCACCGCTTAGTTGCTGCTATGCTGGCTCGGCCGTGGGGCGCTCATGCCCCGGCCTGCGGCCCGAGAACCGGAGGAAGTTTATGGCCACGAAGACCGAGAAGGCTGCGCCGAAGGCGGCCAAGACCACGAAGGCCGACGAGCCGAAGGCCGCCAAGGCCGCGCCCGCGAAGGCTGCCAAGCCCGCCGCCACCAAGGCCGCCGGCGCGAAGCCGAACGCCCTGCAGCAGCCGCTGAAGCCGTCTGCCGATCTCGGCGCGATCGTCGGCACCGATCCGTTGCCCCGGGGCGAGGTGGTCAGCAAGGTGTGGGACTACATCAAGAAGCACAACCTGCAGAACCCCGAGAACAAGCGCGAGATCCTGGCCGACGACAAGCTCAAGAAGGTCTTCGGCAAGGACAAGTGCTCCATGTTCGAGATGAACAAGCACCTCGCGGCTCACCTGAAGTCTTGATCGTCTAAGCCCGGGTCCGGCGCCTTCGCCGGACCGGTGGCTCTCGATCGAACGGGGCCCGACGGCCCCGAGCCGAAGACCGTTTCGCTCGATGCGGTCTACGCGAGACCTTGCAGGACACCGCCATCCACCCGCAGCGCAGCGCCCGTCGTGGCGCTCGCTGCCGGGCTGCAGAGATAGGCGACGAGGTTCGCAACCTCCTCCACCGTGGCAAGGCGCTTGATCAGCGACGACGGGCGATGCTGGGCCACGAAGGCACGGCCCATCGCGTCGAGGTCGGCGTCGGCCGACCCACCGGCCATCTGCTTCATGAACTCGGCGACGCCTTCCGACAGGGTCGGCCCGGGCAGCACGCTGTTGACCGTTACGCCGGTGCCGGCGACGGTCTGCGCCAGGCCCCGAGAGATCGCGAGCTGCGCGGTCTTCGTCATCCCGTAATGGACCATCTCGGTCGGCGTGTTGATGCCCGACTCGCTCGAGATGAAGATCACGCGGCCCCAGCCGCGCTCGGCCATGGCCGGGGCGTAGGCACGCGACAGGCGCACGCCGCTCATCACGTTCACGTCGTAGAAGCGCTGCCAGTCCGCGTCCGGGATCTCGAAGAACGGCTTCGGCTCGAAGATCCCGGTGTTGTTGACCAGGATGTCGACCGCGGGCAGCCCCCGGACGAGAGCATCGACCCCTTCGGCGGTGGCCACGTCGCCCGGTGCCGCGAAGGCGCGGCCGGCCTTGGTCTCGCCGCGCAGCTTGGTCAGCGCCGCCTCGACCCGCTCGGCGGTGCGGCCGTTGACGCCGACCTCCGCGCCGAGGTCGCAGAGCTCCTTGGCGATGGCGTAGCCGATGCCGCCGGTCGAGCCGGTGACGAGGGCCTTCTTGCCGGTGAGGTCGAGGTCCATGGGCGGAGACTCCGGGGCTTGGAACACGGGTTGTGGATCTCGGCCCAACGCGCGCCAGGCCGGTCGGTGGCATACCGGGCTCGCCTAACCGCCCTTACCCCGCCGCAGGACGCTGGCGCAGCCGCCGATTGCGGCGAGCGCCACCGCGCAGGAGAGCGAGAGGGTCACGGCCCGTTCGGCGCCCAGCCCGTGGGTCAGCCCGAAGATCACCGCCACGAGGGCGGCGCCGAACGACTGCCCGGTGAGGCGGGCCGTCGACTGCATGCCGCTTGCCCCGCCGGCGCGCTCCCGCGGCGCCGAAGTGACGATCACCTTGTTGTTGGGCGACTGGAACAGGCCGAAGCCGAGCCCGCACAGGGTCAGGCGCCAGACGATGTCGAGGGTGGCGGGCGACTCGGGCAACAGCGTCACGCCGACGAGGCCGGCCGCCAGCATGGCGAGGCCGATGCCGCCGAGCAGCCCGGGCGGGTAGCGGTCGGCCAGGCGCCCCGAGATCGGCGCCATCGCGGCCACCGCGATCGGCCAGGGGGTGAGCAGGAAGCCGGTCTGGGTGCTGGAGAGGTGCAGCACGTCCTGGAAGTAGAACGGCAGCGCCACGTAGGACACCATCTGGGCGCAGAAGGAGGCCACCGAAGTCGCCATCGACAGGGCGAAGGCGGGAATCCGCAGGAGGTCCACCGGGAGCAGCGGGGCGGGCAGCCGGATCTGGCGCCGCACGAACACGGTGCCGATCACCAGGGCGCCGACAAGTTCGGCGACGGCGATCGCTTGGCCCTCGGGGTCGCCGAGCCCGTCGATGCCGATGATCAGCAGGCCGAAGGTCAGCGCGTTGAGCACCGCGCTCACCAGGTCGAAGCGCCGCCCGCTGGCCGGGGTCGCCGGCAGGGTGCGCGTGGCCACCGCCAGGGCGAGCAGCCCCACCGGGACGTTGACCAGGAACAGCCAGGGCCAGCTCGCCACGGACAGGATCGCGGCCGCCACGGTTGGCCCCGCCGCCGAGGCCACCGCCACCACCAGGGCGACGTTGGCGACCCCCTGGCCGATCATCCGGTGCGGATAGATGAACCGCACGAAGCCGATGTTGACGCTCATGATCGCCGCGGCGCCGAGCCCCTGGACGATGCGCCCCGCAATCAGCAAGGGCAGGCTCGGCGCCAGCGCGCAGGCCAGCGACGCCGCGACGAACACTGCGAGCCCCGGCAGGTAGACCCGGCGGAAGCCGAAGATGTCGCCGAGCGATGCGAAGGGCAGGAGGCTCGCCGTCACGGCGATCTGGTAGGCGTTGACCACGAAGATCGCGTCGGCGGGCTTCACCGCCAGGTCCTTCGCCATCACGGGCAAGGCCACGTTGACGATCGCCCCGTCGAGGACCGCCATGGTCATGGCCAGCCCGATCGCCGCCATCGCCAGGACGCGCTCCCGCGGCGGCAGGCCGTCGTGCTGGGCGGGGACGCCTGTACCGGCCGGGACCTGCGCCATGCGCGCGCTCCTGCGGCGTCCCGGAGGGCCGGCGACGTCGGTTGCGGGGGGAGATCCGGGCGCGAATGCACCGCGGATTCCGGTTCCCTCTCGCGCAGCCGCAGCACAGCGTCGAGGGCCGTGGTGTGTCCTATGTCACGGCGCGGCGGGATTGTTCGCCCGGCTATGCATCACGCGAGCATGTAAGTCAGGAGCGAGCGCAGCTGCGCGGGCTTGATCGGTTTGCGCAGCAACTCCGCGCCGGACCGTGCAACCTTCGCCTCGAACTCGCGGGAATGGTCGGCGGTGGTGACGATCACCGGCAGCGCCTCGCCGTAGAGGTCATTCAGGTACGCGGCGACGTCGAGCCCGCAGGCATCGTCGTCGAGGTGGTAGTCGAGGACCAGGATGTCGGGCCGCGGGGCTCCGGCCTGCATGGCGGCGCGGACCCCGGCCAAATCCCGGAAGGTCGAGACCCGGGCGTCCCAGTTCTGCAGCAGGCGTGCCAAGGCGTCGGCCGTCGCGGCGTCGTTCTCCACCGCCAGGACGTGGGCGCCCGAGAGGCGGGTCACCCCGGGGGCCGGCAGCGCGATGGCGGCCGGGATCGGGCTCAGCGGCAGGCCCAGGGTCACCCGGGTGCCGTGGCCGGGCCGCGAGGCCAGGGTCAAAGGATGATCCAGCGCCTGGGCCATGCGCCGCACGATCGACAGGCCCAGGCCGAGGCCCGGCTCCTCCGCGGCGCCGGTCCGGGTGCCGCCCCGGAAGAACTCCTCGAAGACCAGGTCGCGCTCCTCGGCGGCGATGCCGCAGCCAGTATCGAACACATCCACCCGGACTCCGCCGGCGGCGCGCCGCGCCGCGAGCACGATGCCGCCCGCGCCGGTGTAGCGGATGGCGTTGGAGACCAGGTTCTGGACGATGCGCTGGAGCAGCATCACGTCGCTGGTGACCGTGAGGTCCGGGCAGCGCACGGCGAGCCGCAGGCCCTTGCGCTCCGCGAACGGCTTGAAGCTCCCCGCCAGCTCGGCCAGCAGGTCGGGCAGGAAGACCGGCTGCAACTGCGGCCGGACGATGCCGGCATCGAGCTTCGAGATGTCCAGGAGCGTTTTGATCAGGTCCTCGATCGTCTGGAGGCCCCGCTCCACCCGGCCCGCAATGGTGCGCGCCTCGGGCGGCAGCGGCAGGTCGTCCAGGGTCGAGATCGACAGGCGGGCCGCGTTTACCGGCTGCAGCAGGTCGTGGCTCGCCGCCGCCAGGAACCGGGTCTTGGAGCGGTTGGCGGTCTCGGCCTCCTCCTTGGCCGCCGCCAGGGCCTCGTTCGAGCGCTCCAGGCGGTGCATCAGACCGGTCAGCTCCTCGGTGCGGGTGCGGACGCGGCCCTCCAGCATGATCGCGGTCTGGAACAGCGAGTAGGCGCTGCCGCGCTGGTCCATGCTGCGCTCGACGTGAGACATCAGCGCGGCGTTGATCCGCTCCAGCTTCTCGATCCGCCGGAGCAGGGAGGCGTCGGTCTCGAGCCCGCCCGGGTGCAGGGTCATGATCCGGCCGGGACCGGCGGGCCGCTGGGCTCCGTGCCCCGGGTCAGCCCCTTGCCGATCGCGATGCCCGTGAAGGTCTGGTTGAGGTGCATCGCCCGGTACTGCTCGCCGAAGGTCTCGAAGCCGACGACGTTGTAGCGGCGGTACAGGTCGGCGATGCCGTGGCCCACCTGCCGGCTCTCGGCATCGAGCCGGCGCAGGACGCATTCGAAGCCGATGATCAGGTCTACGCCGCCCACCACCGTGTCGAGGCGGGCCAGCTCGGTCCGGGTCGAGGCCACGATGTCCCGCGGCTCAGCCAGCGTCAGCACCACGCCCTCGTCGATGGCGCAGAAGAAGCTCAGCGAGCCGTCCTCGTTCATGCGGCGGATCGAGCGGCAGAAATACTCGCCGCCGACCTTCACGGCGAGCGGGTAGGCGGCAAAGCTCATCGGCGAAAGGCCCTCGGGATCGAGGCCGATCGCCATGGCGTATTCCCGCGCCGCCGGCTCGGCGTTGAGTTCGTGGACGGTGCGCCGCTCGCTGTCCGAGGCGGTGACGACGAACTTGGTCCCGGTCGGTTCGAAATTGTCGCTCTTGAAGATCTCGAACGGGAAATCCGTCTCGACCAGCACCAGCACCGCGGCGTTACGGTGGATCCGGCCGCCATGCAGCAGCACCGCGTCCCGGAAGCGCAGGTCGTCGCCCGCCGAACCGCCGACGATCGGGATGCCGTCGAGTGCCCAGGCGATGGCCGAGACCACCGTCTCCTCCGCGTTGGCGAGCCCATCGATCAGCGACAGGGCGAAGCGGCGATCGACGGCGGGCGCTTCGGCTTCGCGGGAGGACACCGGCGGATCGAGGGTCCGGCGCAGGGCACGCACAGCTGAGGCGGTGCGTTCGACATCGAGGTGGTCGATGGCGTCGAGCACGGTCGAGACGATGCGGAAGCGCTCGGACGGGAAGGCGATCACGACGAGGCCGCGATCGAGGCCGCCCGCCGGAGCGATGCCCCCCGACATCGAGCAGCCCGCGACCGGGACGCCGGGGAACTGCCTCTCCATGGCGGCAGCCAGGATTTCGGGGTCGTAATCGTGCGAGAAGAAGGCGACGATCTGGGACAGGGCCGGGGTACCGATCGCCCGCGCGATCTCGGAGACAGCCTCAGGGGCCGCCGCAGCCTCCGTCCAGGCCGTCCAGATGCCGCACGCATGGCGGCGCACTCCGGTTCCTTGAGCCACGTTCCACCCCCTCACACCCCCTTCGGCGAGCTTTGCCTCGCTCTTCAAGAGTCTTGCGCGGAGTATGTCGTGCACAACCGAACGGCGCAACGGGGCGTTGCGCCGTCTCTTTCGGAGGCCCTGACACGCGTGGAAACGCGGCGCCGCTCACTTCATGCAGACATCTTCCGCCTTCGTGAAGGCAGCGGGTTTCGCCTCGTGATCGGCCGGGCGGTTGCGCCCGACCACGCCATCCGCGCGGGCGCGCAGATACGTGTAGATGTCCGGCATGTAGCACATGACGTTCCGGTTATCCCCGAACGCCGGCATGACGAGCTCCTGGGAGGCGTTCACGTCCTTCTTGCCGCCGGTGATGATGCCGGCGAAGTGCGCGTAGTCCATGCCCTTGAGCGCATCGACCAGGGAGGGCGCATAGGTCGAGCCCATGCCGTCCGGGCCGTGGCAGACGATGCAGTTGGCGTTGTACCGCAGGTACCCCGACATCGTGTACCAATCGACCTTCTTGCCGCCGTCGGTGACGTGATAGGTCGGATCGCCGTTCTTGTCGGTGTACTGGCCGTCCTGGACCTTGGCCGGCTGCGTCGGGCCGTCGCTCTTGAGGTCGCCGGGGCTCGTCTGCGGGGGCGATGGGGTGTCCGGGTTGGCGGCCGAGGCCGGAGCCGCCCCCAGGGTCCCGATCACCAGCCCCGCGACTGCGAGCGCCGCGAGCGCATCAGTTGTGCACCGCATGTCGTTCCTCCAGCCGCCCTAGCGTTCCGGTTCTTCAGGTGGCGGCGGTGGACAACGGCGCTCACGGCTCGCGAATGCCTTTGGACATCTTCACGTTTTCGCGCGGGTCTCACCTACCTGCAGGCACGGGCGCCACAGGTCGGAGAATTCCTACGTCATCCGCGTTGCGCACAGCATTAACCTTTTGTTAATCCGCCGATTGCCGCCGGGCCCCCGGCGTGAGAGCTTTCGTTAACGAGAGCTTAACGGTTGGGTCACGGCGATGCGGTTCGCGGGTTCCATGGTGCAGAGTTCGGTTCCCAGCTCTGCGCTGCGTCGGGTGGCTCGCAGCCGTCGCGTCCTGGCCGGCTTCGCCTGGGCGGCCCTGTGCTTCGCCGGGCTCGGCGCCGGTACGGTGCAGGCCCAGACCTTCGCCAGCCTGCCGTCCCCGCAGATCGGGGCCGAGCCCCAGGGCGCGGCGCGGCCGATCGCAGCCTGGGTGACGTTCTGCCAGTCCTACGCGGCGGAATGCGCCGTGGACCGGAGCGAGCCGGCGCGCATCACCCTGACCCCGGCGGTCTGGGCCGCCATCGTCTCGGTCAACCGCCGGGTGAACAAGTCGGTCGAGCCGAAGACCGACATGGAGCACCTCCACGTCGCCGACCGCTGGGACCTGGCCGAGGACGGCATCGGCGACTGCGAGGACTTCCAGCTGCTCAAGCGCCACCTGCTGGCCGAGGCCGGGCTGTCCCGCCGGGCGATGCGCATGACCGTGGTGATCGACGAGAAGGGCGAGGGCCACGCCGTGCTGACACTGATCACCGACCGCGGCGACCTGGTCCTCGACAACAAGACCAACGCGATCGTGCCGTGGCACAAGACCGGCTACGTGTTCATCAAGCGCGAGAGCCAGGACGCGACCGCGTGGGTCTCGCTCGGCGGCGTCACCTCGCCGGTCACCACCGCCAACCGCTGATCGGGCCGGTCCTGCGCACCGCGTCGGCCCATTCGCGGGACACATCCGGACAGCCGGATTTTCACCTGATCGTAAGCTCCCGCTAACCTTGTCGGCGTCACCCTGTCTCCGGACCGAGTGCCCGATCCATGTCGCTTCCCTCTCTCGCATCGCCCTTGCTGCTGGCTGCAATGCTGCTCGCCTCCGGGCCTGTGCGCGCTGGCGGCGAGACCGAGATCCGCCACGCCGGCTGGCGCGAGTGTCTTAGCCGCAACTTCCAGATCCAGGCCGCGCTCACGGACCCTGATCTCGCTGCGGATTCCGCGTTCCGGGCCTGCCGCAGCGCCGAGGACGCCTACCTCGCAGCCCTGGCGCGTTCACCGCTTCTCGACGGCGACGACGTCGCCCGAGCCCGGCCGATGCTCGCCGGCCGTTTCCGGGCCTGGCTGATCAGCAGCCGGGGGTAATGGGTTGGATCCGGCGCCGCTCGGAGATCCACCCAGCAATCGCTCACGCCGGCGTCCGGGGCCGGGCAGGGCGTTGGGACGCTAGATACCGCAGGCGCAGCACGACCGGACATTGGCGATCCTCTGTGCAGGCGTGCCGAACGTCGACTGGGTCACACCGTAATTGCTCCAGTGCGTGATCCACTGCTTGATGTAGTGCAGGCCGTTGGGCGCGTTGGCGAGTTGATGGGCCGCCCAGCAATCTGCCAGCCGTTCCGAGTTGTTTCGGATGGCGAGAAGGCCATAGGCATGGACGATGTAGAAGTGACTGGCGCCCTTGACCTGGGACTCGACCAGACTGATCCGAGTCGGACACAGGAAAAGGCCGTCGGATTTGGACGTCGCGATATTACCGGACGTCTCAGAGCAGCTTTTCGTGATCGATACATTCAACAATCCGCCCGAAGCGCTCCACTGAGCAAGTAATGGTCCGCATTGAGAAATAAATGCGCAGACCGAGGCTGCGGCAATTCGAGCGCACGACATGGAATTTTCCCGAAGCAATACGATTGTGAGCATATAGGATTGGAGCGATTTGAGAAACACTGCGCATTTTGAATGACTTGTACGGTGTTACATGTCGCGGGAAGTGTCAGGTGCGTGCATGGGGTCCGGTGCTGCTTGCCCGCTGGGCCTGACATCGGCAGCAAGGAGCGGGACGCTTTCTCACCCCGGAGCCGGCACGGTTTCCGAGGACCAGGAGAGCCTCATGACCCGATACCGCTGCGTGCCGATCGGCACCGACATCGCGGAGCGCTTCCGCCGGAGCGGGCGCGACGATTTCGATAACCCGGTGCGGACGGTCACGGCGACCGACGCCAGCGGGTTTCCCTGTCGGCAATGCCTGTGCTGCGCCGATCCGGGCGAGCCGATGCTGCTCGGGTCCTACGATTTTGGGCGTCCGCGCGGCATCTACTGGGCCCCGAGCCCGATCTTCCTGCACGCGCGGTCCTGTGGAAGCTTCGTCACGGCGGATGTCGTCGCACCGATCCTCCGCGCCAACACCCTGGTGTCGGTCCGGTCCTACGACGCGGCGGATCTCTGCCTGTACGATCTCGGCCACGTCTGTCCCGGTGCCGAGATCGACGCGCCGCTGCTGCGCGCCCTCGGCGATCCGCGCACGGCCTTCGTCAACGTCCACACCGCGCGGCCCGGCTGCCTGCTGTCGCGGGTCGAGCGGATGACGGCTAGCCCTTCAGCCGCGCCTTGATGCGCCGGGTGAGCCCGTCGCGCACGTCCCGGTAGGCGTCCAGGCGCTGCTCCCGGGAGGCGTCCTGCAACAGGGTCGGGTCCGGCGTCGGCCAGTACTCGACATCGGCCGCGAGCGTGTGGGTCAGGTCGAGGGCCCGGTGGTGCGCCTCCGGCGAGAGGGTGATGATCAGGTCGAAGTTCAGCCCTTCCCAATCCTCCAATTGCTCGACGGTGCGGGGGCGATGCCGGCTCGCGTCGATGCCGACCTCGTCGAGCGCCGCGACCATGAACGGATCGGTGGGCTCGCCCGAGCGCACGCCGGCCGACTGCACGTAGGTGGATTTGCCGAAATAGGCCCGTGCGATCGCCTCGGCCGCGGCCGAGCGCACCGCATTGAAGTTGCACATGAACAGGACCGACTGGACCCGCCGCTTCTTCGGGGCGATCTCGGGGAAAGGCTCAACCATCGCCGTTCGGGGCCGGACGGCGCCCTAGCCCTTCCAGTGCAGGGCGAAGATCAGCGTGAACAGGCGGCGCGCCGTGTCGTGGTCGAGGTCGACCTTGCCGTCGAGGCGCTGCTTGAGCGTGTCCGACGCTTCGTTGTGCAGGCCGCGCCGGCCCATGTCGATCGCCTCGATTTGCGACGGCGAGGCGGTACGGATCGCGTTGTAGTAGCTCTCGCAGATCATCTCGTAGTCGCGGATCACCCGCCGGAACGGCGTCAGCGACAGGAGGTGCGTCATCACCGGCTCGCCGTCCACCGTGCTGATCGCGAAGGACAGTTTGTTCTCGACGAGGCCGAGCGTCAGCATGTAGGGCCCCTCGCGGCCCGGAATCGCGAAGACGTTGTCCTCCAGGATGTCGAATAGCGCGATCGCCCGTTCGTGCTCCTGATCCGGGTTGCCGCGGGCGATGGATGCCTCGTCCAGGCTTACCTTGGCGAGGCGGTTCGGCCCGCGCTGCTTCTCGGCCATCCCCAAGACCTCACAAGTTCAACCGGATCGCGACGGAGCGGGCATGACCCTCCAGACCCTCCGACCGGCCGAGCGTTATCGCTGCCGGGCCCAGCGCCCGCAAGCTCTCCGGCGTGCAGGCCAGGATGGTGGTTCGTTTCATGAAATCCAGGACGCCGAGGCCCGAGGAGAACCGGGCCGAGCGGGCGGTGGGCAGCACGTGATTCGGGCCGCCGACATAGTCGCCGATCGCCTCCGGGGTGTGGGAGCCGAGGAAGATCGCGCCGGCGTTGCGGATCCTGCCCGACAGCGCCTCGGCATCCTGGGTCTCGATTTCCAGGTGCTCGGGGGCGATCCGGTCGACCAGCGGGACCGCCTCGTCGAAATCCCGGACCCGGATGATCGCGCCGTAATCGCGCCAGCTCGCCCGGGCGATCTCGGCCCGGGGCAGGGTGGTCAGCGCGCGCTCGACGGCAGCTTCCACCGCCTCGGCGAGTTCCGGGCTGTCGGTGATCAGCACCGATTGGGCGGCGGTGTCGTGCTCGGCCTGGGCCAGGAGGTCGGCGGCAATCCAATCGGGGTTGGCATGGCCGTCGGCGAGGATCAGCACCTCGGACGGGCCGGCGATCATGTCGATCCCGACCTGGCCGAACACCCGACGCTTGGCCGCGGCCACCCAGGCGTTGCCGGGGCCGACGATCTTGGCGACCGGGGCGATGGACGCGGTGCCGTAGGCCAGCGCCGCCACCGCCTGAGCGCCGCCGACCCGATAGACCTCGTGGACCCCGGACAGGCGGGCTGCGGCCAGCACCAGGGGATTGAGGATGTTGTCGGGCGTCGGCACCACCATGACGATCCGCGGCACCCCCGCCACCCGCGCCGGCACGCCGTTCATGAGGACCGACGACGGATAGCTCGCCGTCCCGCCGGGAACGTAGAGGCCGACCGATTCCAGCGCCGTCCAGCGCCAGCCGGCGGTGACGCCGAGCGCGTCGGTTGCCCGATGATCCTGGGGCTTCTGCTGCGCGTGGAACGCCTCGATCCGCTCGGCGGCGAGGCGCAGCGCCGTCATCGCCTCGTCCGGGCAGGACGCCACGGCCGCATCGATTTCGGCCTCGGTGATCCGCAGGGCCTCGGCGGAGAAGTCCGCGCCGAGCCGGTCGAAGCGGCGGGTGAACTCGACCAGGGCGGCGTCGCCCCGGGCGACGACCTCGCCGATGATGCCGCGCACCGCCTCGTCGACATCCTCCGCGATCTCGCGCTTCAGGGTGAGCAGCCGCGCGAAATCGGCGGCGAAGTTCGGGGTTGAGCTGTCGAGCCGGACCATCGGATGTCTTTCGTCTGTCTCAGGCCGCCGGGCCGGGGGCGGTCACCGCATCGGTCGTCGAGTCGATCGCGTGGCCGGGGCGGGCGACCGCCTCCCAGACCGGACCGAGATCCTTCATCCGGACCTCGATGCACTCGACCTCGAGCCGCACCGCCGCGCCGCCGGAGAACACCATGTCGATATGGCCCGACGGCGAGTCGGTCGCCTCGAAGGTGAGTGCGAGCAGGCTCATCGGCGTGGTGTCGCCCGGAGCCAGCCCACGGGTCTTCACGCTGAGGACGCGCTCGACATGCAGGCCGGCCAGCCGCCGCCGCGGCGGGGCGTCGGGCGTCCAGTCGAAACGCCGTACGACCATCAGGAAGCGATGCTCGCCGCTCAGGTAGGTCAGGTCCTCGGGGCGCAGGATCGCGTCCTGGAGGTGCGCGGAGATCACGGTCAGATCCTCGGTATCGAGGGCGGCGAGCTTGAGCAGCTCCATGAAAGGATCCTCGGGGATAGGTAGGCGCGGGCGACGGCGGCGGCCCCACGGCAGGGCGTAGGTAGCGGCCAGACCGGGTTCGGGCAACGCCCGCATCCGGGAAGGCGGTTCCGGCCGTGGCATCCGGCCTCATCACGCTGCCTGGGGCCCTCAGGACGACCGAGACGATTCGAGGCAGGACGACGATGGTGAAACGGATCTCGCTCGCGGCACTGGCTGCCCTGACCCTGGCGCCGCTGCTCGCCGCCCCGGTGCGCGCGCAGGTCGGTCCCGACGCGGATGTCTACGTGTTCGGCCGCCCTGGACCGGATCGCTACGAATACGACCGTCGCCGCCGGCCACCCCCGCCACCCCCGCCGCCGGAGGACGATT
>NZ_VRVA01000118.1:0-14406 GCF_008039945.1 Methylobacterium sp. WL64 | reverse complement strand
GGCCGAGCCCTCAAGGGGCCGGCCCGCAGCCGTTCGGCTTCGCCTGATTGGCGAGGCCGTAGCGACACCGCATGATTACTGACCGGCACCAGTGGCCACCATCGGTAGCGACCGCCGCGACCTTGTTAACGGACGTTCAACAATCTCGCGCCAGCCAGGCCTGACATCGGCGTCAACCAACGTTGGTGCAAAGGTCACGGCATGCGCCTCGAGAAGCTGGTGGCGTACTACAGGGTGTCCACCGCCCAGCAGGAGGCGTCCGGCCTGGATCTGGACGCGCAGCGACAGGCCTTGACCGCATTCCTGGCTGGGTCCGCGGTAGTTGCCAAGTTCACCGAGACAGAGAGCGGCAAGCACGCCGACCGGCCGAGTTGGCACACGCGATCGCGCATGCCGGCTGTACAGCGCCAGGCTGGTGATCGCGAAGCTCGACCGCCTGTCCAGGGACGCCCATTTCCTGCTGGGACTTGAGAAGGCCGGCGTGGACTTCGTTGCCGCGGACATGCCCCACGCTAACAGGCTGACCGTGAGCATCATGGAACTGGTGGCCGAGGAGGAGCGCCGCATGATCTCCGCGCGGACCAAGGCAGCCCTGGTGGCTGCCAAGGCGCGAGGGACGGTGCTAGGCGGGTACAGAGGCCATACTCACGGCAGCTGCTGGGGAGGCCGGCAGGCGCTCCCAGGCGGCGGGGGCAGATACACGGCTGGCCGACTTGGTGCCTGTGCTGGCCGAGCTGCGCGCGACCGGAACCATCATTCTTGGTGGCATCGCGGCGGCACTCAACGCTCGCGGGATCCCGGCGGCTCGGGGCGGGGCTTGGACAGCGACCCAAGTGCGGCGCGTGCAGTTGTAGGGTGGATAGCACAGAAGCGTAGAGCCTCACTGGCTCGTGATCGCCTTGCTTGATCGGGAAACACTCCCGCGACAGCGAAGCGACAGACTGGGCTACATGAGCCTTCCAGCCGCCCAAGCGCTTGGCATCCTGGCCTGCGCCATCGTCGCATCCGGCATCTATCTATGGAGCCTCGTGCGGGGCGTCCGATGTGAAAACAGCGGCCCTCAGCGTAGGTAGCGTGATGTATTGGAGCCCGAAATTTAAAGCCGCGAGCTTCGGCGCATGAAAGTGCTCGGTCTAATATTTGAGCAGAACTGCCTTGAACCCGATCACATAACCTGCGTTAATGAGCACCTAGACAAAAAAAGACCGCCTCGAAGTGCGGCCTGAAGTCTAGGGAGGAAACGCCCTTGGGAGGGCTGCGGTGCAACACGCCATGCTGCGTCGCATTTTAGTAATCGCCGGCTTGGAAATTTGTTCCGGGTCGGCGATTTACGTTAAGTCGCTTGACCAGCCCTCGTTGTCGGCCTCTGATGTTTTCAAGCGCGCCCAAGGTTGATCTCCAGGGGAGCGATTAGGCCGCTCGGCTCCGACCCCGGTCGTGACGCGAGCCGAGGGTGCTACCTCTCGCACCTCATCTGAGCCGGGCGGCTGATCATGCGACCGTCCTGCCCTCATCGCCGACGTAGCGGAACCTGCTCATGGGAAGCACGGCATAGGCAGCACGTCGGCTGCCAGAGAGATGCGACTGCGCCGGCGAGGCCGCACCAAGGCCAGGGGGGAATAGACCTCGGCGCTGCTCTGCCGGCGCTCAGCCCGCAGGCCGATCGCTGCGGCCATCCTGCGCCCGCATGGTTAACGGTCCGTCACTGGAACACGCTCTGTTCACGGAAGCCGGTGACACTCGGCTGGCACCTGCCGATGTTCACGGTCACCCACTCGCCGTGTTCCGCGTTCATTCTAAAGTTCACCCATATGGACCGCCGAATAGGTCACCCAGTGCCTTCCGCCGGAACAGCGTACGCCACCGACGCCGGTACTCCGGCCGGTCGTGGATCATGTGGCACCGCTGGCAGAAGGCAGCGAGGTTGGCCAACACGTTGTTGGCTGTGTCGCGATCCCGGAGAGCGGCGGCTAGGACCACGTGGGTGGTGCGCGCGATCGCCAGCGCATTGACGGCGCCGGGGGCGAGGCGCACCCGGCGTCCTCGCCCATCGCGCCACGTAGCTGCCTGGGCATTCCACCAGCGGCCGTCACCGAGATGGTAGATCCCATGTGGCCATGCGGCCGCCCGCAGCCCTCACAGCGGCCGCCGGCGCGCCGGAAGCGCACCAGGGCCGATAACTGCAGCCAGTTGATGGGATAGAAGAAACGGTGCTCGCGCTGGATCGGCATGGGCCTCTATGACGAATGGTCAGAAGAAGCCGGGCACGCCCAGGCTGAAACTGACGAGCTGCCGGCCATATAACACGGCATGGGGTACTGCTTTTGCCGGGAACACCTGATGAGATACGCCTGAAAATGATCCATCAAATTTGACCATCCATATCCGAATGTAGCACTCGATGATCGCGTTATTCCAATATTAGAGTTGAAAACTGTATACGGCCTCTCGAACGGTCAAGTTTCGACCACATTTCGGGACTGCCTAGGCAGGGCAGCAACGGAGGGATGCCTGTGACGATCCTAGACCCGACCACCGGCAAGCTTGTGACCATCGCAGTTCCTCAGCCGCGCCCGCAGATCGCTCCGCGCAGATGAACAGCGCCACGACGGATGCGATCGGTAGGAATGCTGGACAGCCAAGGCGAAAGCTAAACCCGGTTCGGACGAACCCACCCGGCCTGCTGCTGTTCGGTGTAGGCTTGGGGCACGCCGCAGATGGCAAATTGTCTGCAGCAGAGCTAATCGCTATGGCTCGCGTTGCGCGCGGAGCCACCGAAAACTAGACGATCAATCCTAGTCGGGCTACGCGCCTGGCTCCGGGTCCATAACGTCGATTTCGCGATCCCGTGTAGGAGAAGGCTAACTTCTAGGGATCGTCATAGCCGCGATACCGGCTCACGGTTCCGCAGCGGCTTGGATTGAGCACTTGCGGCGACAGAACTCGCGGCGCGATCGATTTAGTAATCGGACCCATAAAAATGGCGGGGCTCATACCCCGCCGCTTATAGATCGATGATCCAAGCTTGATGCAGATCAATCCTCGTCATCGTCCTCGCGGCGTAGGCGCTCCTCGCGGCGGAGCGGATCGCGCCGCCCGTCGCGGAACTCCTCACGACGGTCCTCGCGGCGCATTTCATCTCGGTCGCGCTCGCGCGATGAACGCGGGTCGACCCTCACCCCACCCGGTCCGATATCAAGGCTCTGCGCTGAAGCCGGCAGGCTTGGGACGGTGAAAAGGCCGACTGCAATGAGTCCGCCCGCAATGATATTCCTCACGACGGTATCCTCCAAAGCTCGGGCAGTAACGGACCTGGCAGGTTCGCGTTCCACTCAGGCCACCACCCACCACGGTCGCCTACAGCGCCTGCACGAGGGCGGTCCGGCAGATGGCTCTCATCACCACCGTCACGATCGAGGCTCAAACCCAATCGACGAACTCGACGCCGACCTGTCCCTCCTCGCGCCATACGGTTCGGCACCGGCGCAGATTACCAGATAGGGAGGTCTGAAGCTCAAATTGGTCTGGCACCGTCACAGAGCCAGACACCAGCAGCCGCGCTCCACCAACGGAGATATCGGCGACGGAGCACCCGGTCATCCACCCGTCGTGCGAGATCACCGCCGATCTGGACACGGATTGACGATGAGGACGTGCGGGAACTGCGGTCATCAAGTAGGTCTCAGCGGCGGTGTACGATGAGAATAGGCCTGAAAGGTTGCCTAATAGCCGTTGTAGAGGACGTTATCAGGCAAAGCTGTGTATGGGCCATGGATAAGAGGGGGCCGGCGGCCGAGCTCCGTTCCGGATCCGGAACTGCAGCACTCGCCAGCAGGCATAGGCATCCCTCCTTCGCGACCAATCTCAGCGTCGGTTCGTCAGGCTGAAGAGCGCGAAACCGGCCAGCGCCGAGAGGTCAACGGCAAGGGAGCGATTGGCCTGAACGAAGTCAGCAGCCTGCTCTCTAGCGTGTCGCAGATCGTTGCCCAGCGGCGAGCCTGTCAGGATGCGCTCGGCACGGTCCCGGTTCTCCTCGCGGGTGTTGATCGAGACCTCGAACGCGTCGCCCTGCCGGTCGATGTCGATGCTGTTTGACACCCGGCTGGCATCGGCCGCTACGGCATCGTGGCTCACCAGCGTGTCGAGGATAGCCGGCAGGGTCCTGGTGACGAAGTCATCGGACGGAACGATCTCGCCGCCCACGGTCCGCACCGGAGCCTCCATAGGGGCCCGCACGGTCGCCTCCTGCCGATCGGCATAGCTCGAAGGTCTTCCGTTCTCCTCGACGCGGCAGCGTGATGCGGCGAGGAGGGCGTCTCAGGATCGTAGCCCCGTCATGATTATCCCCATCGAAGATGCTGACCGAAGCAGTCGGTTAGATATATCACCCGCCAAGAGAAAGCTCACCAGCAACGGCGGTCCGTTGCTGTGCGATAGCAAAATTTATCAGTACGCATGCTTGCCATTCGGGCTGCGGTATGCGCGGATGTGGCTCCAAAAATCGGAGCTGATGACGTGGACGAGAGCCTGGACACGATTGAGCGCGGGGCGACAGACTATATCGAGCTGACGGCCGATCTCGTCTCAGCCTACGTTTCGAACAACCATCTGCAGCCTGCCGAGATCGCCACCCTGATCGCCAACACGCACGCTGCGCTCACGGGGCTTGGCAACAGCAGCGCTCCTGCGGCGCCAGCGGCCGACAAGCCCACGCCTGCGCAGATCCGGAAGTCGATCACCCCTGACTCGCTGATCAGCTTCGTGGACGGCAAGCCGTACAAAACGCTGAAGCGCCACCTCAGCAAGAGCGGTATGACGATCGAGCAGTACCGCGAGCGCTACGGGCTGCCGCGCGACTACCCCTCGACAGCCGCCAGCTACTCCGAGCAACGCTCTGCGCTCGCCCGCAGCCTTGGCCTCGGCCAGCAGCGCAAGAAGGCAGCCCCGAAGGCTGCTGAGCCGGCGGAGACCGTCTCCGACAAGCTCAAGCGCACTGGCGGTCGGCCGCGGAAGGCTAAGGACGCCGTTGAGGCGTAGAGCGCCGGTAGTTGAAAATGTTACGGGATCGGTGTCGTCATCTCAGCGACGCCATTGAATGTGAACCGTTCAAGTCGGGGTCCTGACTTATCGGTGTCGCCTTCCAACCGGTCCAGTCGGGCATTGATGGCTTCAACCCACTCCGCGTTGGTGCACGTGCTCAGGAGTGGTTCGAGGGTTCCTGCGAGATCACGAGCGAGCGCGGCCCGGTTCATGTTTCTGAGCTGGCCGCCGCTCTCCTCAAAGGATGTAGCGGCGGCCTCCCCCATAGAGCGTGCCTGATCTGCTCCTGACGGACCTACTATCTCGACGCCTTCTTGAGATCGCTTCGTCAGCATCAGCTTACCCAGTTGCTTCCCGTCCCGCCGGTGGCGTTGCCGCCGACCACGCTGCCGATGATCCTGTCGAGTAGGCCCATGACCTGTACTCTCAAAGCAGCCGCTGGCCGGGTTGGTCGTGTTGGCTGCGCCGACACATGCAACCCGATGATCAGACCGGGTGATCGTAGACACGCACCCGACGAGCACCGGACGTCCGGGTATCTGTACCGGCCAGGGGGGCGCTGACGACATCAGTCTCGCGCACGGTTGAGCCCGCGGCCGCATTCGAGCCGATCAGGGTCGAGGTGTCGCCGCGCGCCTCGCCGGCCGTCTTGCTGCTCCAGCCCTCGCTCTCCCAACCCTGTGTACGCGTGTCGAGATCGACGGCGCCGTGATCCTCCAGAATGCGTTCGACTACAGCGGCATGGGCCTCGTCGGCCTTTACGGTCAGTAGCGAGCCGCCCCGGCGCACGCCCTCGGCGTAGGCATGCGCATCGGTCTCACTCACGCCGGCGCCAGTCAACGAGCCGGTCAAACCACCCGCCGCGGCACCGATGCCCGCACCCGTCAGCGTCGCCACGAGCCAGCCCGCAGCCACGACAGGGCCGACGCCCGGGATGGCCATCAGTCCGAGGCCCGCCAGAAGGCCTGCGCCCCCACCCAGAATGGTGCCGAGGGTCGCGCCGGTTCCCGCGCCGGTGGCGGCATGTTCAGCCGTATCACCGGTTCCAGCTGTGGTCGTCTCCGTCTTGTTGCCGACGAGGCTGATGTCGGAGTGGGGCACGCCGGCCGCCTCCAACTTGGTCACGGCCGCCGCAGCGTCGTCGTAGCGGTCAAACAGGGCAGAGAGGGTCTGCGTGGGCATGGGAGGACTCCGAAAGGGTCGAGCGAGCAGATTGAGACGGGTGGCGTCTACTGGACGGCGACGTTGCCTTTGAAGTCCAAGCCGACGCTGGCGGGCTTGCCGTCCAACATCGCGCTGGCGTGCCAGATGCCGTCGCCGTCCTTCTTCAGGTCCTTGACCTCGTGGTAGCCGGCCTTCTCGAGGCGGCGGCGGGCTTCACCCTCGGTGAAGCTGTTGGCGCCCTTCTCCAACTTGGCGTTCGCTAATGTGCCAGTGCTGGCTGAGTTGCCGTCGTGGGCATGATCGGTGTTCGGCCGAGTCACGGCGTTCTGCCCGCCGGACGTCGCGCTAGAGGCCCCCCCCGTCGCCGGCTGACCGGTCACGGTCGTCTGCGCCAATGCGGGCGCCGCCGCGAGCAGCGGCAACAGAAAAAGGATCGAGCGCTTCAGGGACATGGCGGGACCTGTTGTTATAGTTGCGATAGAAGGACGTGCCGATCAGAAATCGGATTTCAGCACGGTGCGCTGCCCGGTGCATTGAGACTCCGGGCAGCGCCATTCAGGTCAATCAGACCGGCTTGCGGGTACCGGTCGTCGCGGTGCCGGTCGTGCCGGTACGACTGACGTTACCGCGCTCGTCCTCGACCTCGACTTCGGTCCGGCGGACCTTGTCGGTCACGGTCTCAGTGCGTTGACCCGCATCCTTGCGGATGCCGATTTCCTCGACGACGCGGGCGTCCTTCGACACCACCGCCTGCTCGTGCAGTTCAGTCGCCTCGATGGTCTTGCTCTCGAACAAGGCCTGGTCGGCCGCCGTCACCGGCCGGTCGACCGCGCGCCGGTCAACGTGCACGGTCTCCTCACGCAGGGTGACCTGCTCCTCGATGGGCTTCTCGACGACGTAGGAGCGAACCCGCACCCGGCCGCTTTCAGCCACGCGCTTGCCGACGTTGAGCCGCTCCTCGACGATTGGGATGTAGTCGGTCTCGCCCGTCGCCGTTCCGGCACCCTTGAGGGCTGCGGCACCTGTAGCGGTCGTTCCTGTAGTCGTCGAAGCTGTCGCCGTCGTGCCCGTGGTCGAGCTGGCCGCCGTTGCTCCACCCGCCGAGTAGCCGCTCCAGCCTTCCTTGCGCCACGTGGTCTCGCGCTGCTCGAGGTCGATCGAGCCGTGCTGCTCCAGGATGTCGTAGGCCGTCTCGGTCTGCGCCGGCTCGACGCTGACGGTCAGCAGCGTACCGCCGCGGCTCAGGCCCTCGCTGTAGGCGTAGCGATCCTCCTCAGGCATGAAAAAGTCCTTCAGCGAACCCCAGAAGCCGCCTTCGTCCTTCCGGTAGTCGTACGAGCCGCTGGTGCGGGGACTCTGGGCCCCCTGCACCAGCTTGATCGCTGGTTGCGGGATACCGGCGGCAACGAGCTTGGCCTGAGCAGCCTGTGCCTCTGCCGGCCGATCGAAAAGCGCGGTGATCGTCTGCGTCATGATGTTTTCTCCTGGGCCGAAAGGGAATCGATCTGTTCGCTGGCGTGGCCGTCCGGGCTCACGCGTTCCACCACGGCGTGCTGCTTGCGCAGCGTCACCGGGACCTCGACGTCCTCATCCGCGGAGGTCTGACGGATGTGCACCTCTTCTTTCAGGACGAGGCGCTTCTCGACGACGAGGATCTCTTCCAAGACCGGGATGATCGTCACGCCACCTTCGACCCGGGTCACCGGCGCAGCCTCGCCGTCGGCAAGAGTGCGGTTGACCGGTACCCGGGTTACCGCGACGCTATCGCTGCGCAGGCTCTCACGCAGGATCTGATCCCGAGTCTCGGTCTCGGTTCTGACCCGGACCCGGCCGGTTTCGACGACATGCTTCTCGATGCGGGCGGTCTCTTCGACCACCGAGATCGTGTGCATTTCACCGCCCGTGATCTGCGCCGTCGCTTCATCCTGCCAACCTGGCAGACGTGGCTTGTGCGTATCGGGTTCGTTCGTGCTCATGGCCGGCGCGTCGCCCGCTTAGCCAGGTCGGCGTTGAATCTTTGGCGCATCGTCGGTTCTTCCGGGTCTGCGCCGCGAGGTGGTTGCAGCGGCATCGGGGATGGTAGTTTTGCGGGATCAGACGACCCGGCGACGTCCCACGAGGGCGTGGTAGAGCCACAGCACCAGGATCGCGCCGACGACCGCGACGATCAGGCTGTAGAGGTTCAGCCCCGAGACGCCGGGCTCACCAAACTGGTTGAACAGGAAGCCGCCGACGACGGCCCCGACCACTCCGAGCAGAATGTCGACGAGCAGCCCTTGTCCGGTGTTGTTGACAACCTTGCTGCCGATGTAGCCGGCCACGAGGCCGAGCACGATCCAGGCGAGTAGCGACATCGAGCGTCTCCGTGATTGCGTGCGGTGTGGAAAGGTCAGGTGGCGCAAGGCGGGGGGGGCTTCGTGCGGCGGCGATGACCGCCTCGCACCTGCTTCTCGGACAAACGATCGGCCCGGATCGCGGCGATCTCGACTGTCGCCTCCGCCACGATCCGTGGATCACCGTTGATGATGCCGATCGCTTGCTTGATCAGCGCCCGAGCATGCTCGGGCAAGAGACCCTTGTTAGAACGGCCCATCCGGCAACACCTCGCTTGAACACTGAAGTTCATGAACGAAATGCTCGGAGTGAGCGTGTCGATACCCTAACAAAGGCTCGGAATACGCAAAGTTCCGCAGATTTACATGCGGGTGTTCTACACTAATCCGCTTGGTGTTTTCGCACCAACTTGCGCGTGTTTGGCTTGCCGTGCAGCGGTTCGGCACCGATCCCGCGCTCACGTCCCCAGACCACGACGGCGCTGCGTCGGTTGACCCCGAGCTTTCGGTACAGCCGCGTCACGTGGTTGCGGACCGTATTCGGCGCGAGCCCGAGATCGGCGGCGATCGCGGCATCACTCGCCCCGGCGCAGATGCGCGTGAGCATGTCCCGCTCGCGTGCTGTTAGTTCCTCGACCGAGATCGGTTCGGCGCCATCCTTGGACGGGTTTCGCAGCAGCGCGAGCTTCTCGATCACACCGCGGCTGAACCAGGACGCGTCGCCCATCACCGCCTCGATGGCTTGGATCAACTCAGCCTCGTTACGCTTCCGTTCAGCGATGTCCTGCACGGCGCACAACACGTATGGAGCACTGTCGATTGTCACCCTAACCGCGGTGAGCAAGCATGTGCATGCCTCGCCGTCACGCATCCGCAAGCGAGCCTCAAAGCCGCGGACTTGGCCGCGACCATCGAGCTCGCTCCGGAACCGCTCCCGTTCGCCTTCATCAATCCAGAGAGCCGCCGCGGCATCCCGGTTCTTCAATGTCCCAAACAGGTGCTCGAAGGCCTCGTTCGCGTTGGAGGGGACGTGCTCGTCCGCGCTCAGGAGGACGGTGGGGATCGGATTGAGCGAGAACGCCTTGGCGAACCGCTCCTGGCTTGCGAGCAACTCGGCTTCGGCTTTTCGGCGGTCCTCCAGATCCGCGAAGGTGAACAGCATGCCCGGTGTTCCGCCCGGCATGGCGATCGGGTGACCGGCCACGATCACGTACTTCTCCGCGTCCTTCGGCACACGCAAGCACGCCTCCATCTGCGGGATGGTTTTGCCAGCGTGCAAATGCTCGATCGCCTGGGCCCTGTGCTCGGCCCCCGTGAGCAGGTCGATCTGGCTGAACGAGCGACCGACGACGTCCTCGTGTGCAAAGCCAGTTAGGTCCAGAAAGCCACGATTAACCCGGACGTAGCGCAGATCAGCCAGACGGCAGATGATAGCCGGGGCGGGGTTTGCGCGGAACATCGCCTCGAACCGCGCTTCCGCCTCGTAGCGGTCACTCACGTCCTGCAGGATCAATGCGAGCGCACTCGGCCTTCCCTGATCGTCCAGGGTCACGATGTTGCGAATACGGTGCATCCACACCCGTTCTGGGTCGCGCGCTTGGTGCACCTCGACGACTGCATCATGGAAGCGTTCGCCAGCTAGAACCCGATCAAGCGGGTGCTGCACAGGGCCGATCTCGTGATGATTGCGGTAGTTGATCACGAAGTTGCGGCGATACTCCCTCACCGTCCCGCCGAGGTCGTCGAGTGCCGCAACGCCGTGCATCGCCAACGCAGCGGGGTTGGCGTAGGTGATCGTCTGATCCGGGCAGATCAGGATCACACCCTCGCTCATACCGGCCACGATCTGGCGCAGCTGAGTCGGGTCTACTGCGATGTCGGCCACGCGCACCTCCGTCCGCAGAGCAACGCTCGGCGAGATGCCTTGTGCGCAGGGGGCGATGATGGCGTGCGGAAATGTTGGCATGATTTAGCGGAGCCGACGCGCTACGTCGCTGTGAAGCGCTGAAACTCGTCAGTCCCGACCAACCGTAGCTTTGGGCGCCGGCTACCGGTGAGGAATATCACCTTCGCCCAGGTCCCATCGTCTTCAACGACGTGGACACGGTAGCTCAAGCCACCTGCCAGAGTGCGAGCTTGGGGGAGAGTCGTGCTGGCGAGCGTCGCTGTAAACTCACCCGCGTGTGCGGCCATGTTGGCCGCCAGCAATCCAATCTCGACGCCCTCGTTGAAAGCTTCGTCGCGGCCGGCAAAACGCAGGCGTAGACCCGGCTCGATTTGGATGTGGCGCATAGCAAGCCCTGCGGACAACTGCCAGTGCAACGCTGAATGATTAATAAATCATGACCGTCCGCTTCGGCGAATGAACTAAGTTCGCCCGGAGCATTGTCATGTGCACAGTGCAGCCCGTATGCCGGCGGAGCAAATAAAAAATTTCGGGATCCTCTCTGATCAACCTCCATTACAAAATTGTATCGAAAGCAGCCGCTCTCCGTTGCGCCGCGCAACGTTCCGTAAGCCAACCCTTATGCGAACGCTTTGATCACGCGCCGCTGGAAGCGCTGCGCTAGGCCAATCTCGCTGCTGCAGGTGCGGCAGATGTTCGATCCGGGCAAGTTCTGCGGGATGCTGCGCGATGCGGAGGTCCGAGGCAAAACTTGCGGATCGTAGGTCTGGCAATGTGGCCGAGCATGGGCTCAAGAAAGCGAGCACGGGGGGCGTGTGTCGAGACGATCGCGTTGTCGCCCTCTTGGCTCACAGTTACAGCTAGGAGCCCGTCCGAGTAACGAGTTCACGAGGTGGGATGAGCGTGGAAGTCTGGGCAGACGTGTGGGTCGGCTTTGGGCTCAGTGCCCGGCCTTCGCCAGCTTGAGGAGGTTGTGGGCGGTGCAGATCATCGCCCATTCGCCCCGGACCTGATCGGGGCCGCGGAGCAGGAACTGTCGGAAGCCCCGGGCCTGCTTAATTTGCCCGAACACGGGCTCGACCACTTGCTTCCTGTGGCGATAGCGGCTGCGGCGGCCAGCCCGCTTCAGGCGCACAGCCATCGCGCTCATCAACGGCATCTTCGTCAGCCTCCGACGGCCGGCCGCGTCCGCCTCGCCATGACGCGCCCGACCCGGAGCCAGGTAGGCTGTGATCCGCCGCTCCTGCAGCGCGACGAGGTTCGCTTCGTTGGCAAAGCCGGCATCGCCGGAGAGCTCTCGCGGCTTGCGCCCGAGATAAGCGTGGACGTCGTCCACGAGCGGCACGAGGGCGCGGGAGTCGGCCGAGTTGGTCACGAGGCGGTGCGCGACGATCACCTGATGCGCGGCATCGACGGCGATCTGCCCGTTGTAGCCCTGCACGAACCCGTCGCGAGTGGGCAGGATGCGGGTGTCCGGGTCGGTGAAGTTGCGCTGTGCCCGGTCGGGCGGACCGCCGTCCTCACCGCGCAGAGGCCGCCCCTGCCAACGCATGCCCGAGGATGCACCCGGCCCGCTCTCGTCCTCGGGGTTGGGCAAGGTCGACCGCTTCCGCCTCCAGCGCAACCTTGGCGGCACGGATCGTCTCCAGCCGTCGCTGCTTGTCGGCCATCCAGTCCGGCGTCTCGTCCCCACGACGGGTCGCACCCTGCGCCTCATCCTCGGCCACGTCCGCCTCACGCGCCTGCTCCAGCCAGGCGTCGACCTCGGCGCCCAGCGCTGGCTCGGCTGTCTTCATGCGTCCGTAGCTCATCGCTTTGTGGCTGGAGGCATTGGCCTTTACCTTGGTGCCGTCCACCGCCACGTGGGCGAACTGGACCAAACCCGCCGCCCGGCACAGACGCAGCACCTGTACGAACAGGTCGGACAGGGCCACGAGGTGGCGCTTGCGGAAGTCGGCGATGGTTCGGAAGTCCGGCCGGTTCAGCCCGGTCACCGCCATGACGTCGACCCGCTCCTCGCAGGCCCGGGCGAGCCGACGCGAGGAGTACAGGCCGCGGCTGTAGCCGTAGAGTAGGAGCGCCACCATCATGCCCGGATTGTAGGGCGGGTAGCCGCGCTCTTCGCTGTAGGTGTCGAGGATGGCCGAAAGATCGAGCGCTTCCCGCACCGTGTCGCGGACGAAGTGCGCCATGTGCCCGGGCGGCACGAACTCATGCAGCGAGGGCGGCAGCAGCCAGCCCTGATCGACATCCCAGGAGCGAAACACCTTGGCCATGAGCCGAGTGAATCACCCCCAGGCCCTGCCATCGAGAGGTTTACTCGGACGGGCTCCTAGGCGAGGTAGTGCCCCTGACCACACGGATCTCGCTCACATCCGTATCCGCACAAGGCGGGCGAGGGTCAGCTGTAGGATCCTTCGACACCGTGTTTTCGTTGGTACGTGATCTCCTCGCATGTCGAAATCTCAACGCCTACCCGTACCGAGGGACCGGCAAGAACACTGTCCCGTCCGCAATCCCGGCGGCGTCCGGTCATTCCTGGATCCGCATTGATAGCGATACCGAGATCCGACTGTCGCCACGGCCCGACAGATGGCGCTAACCATCGAAGTCACCATCGAAGTCCGGAACGATGCCAGCCGGGTTCGGCACCAAGCCGCCGTCGCAGTCCTCCAGGCGCTCGCCGAGGGTGGTCGCGATCTGATGTCCGCCCCCATGATCGAGCTACCTCATCAGCCCGACGTGGTAAGCTGAAAGGTCCTGAACCGGTGGCGGCGTGGGAGCTACATTGGAGAGGTGCGAACCTCAGGAACTACCCCCACACGCCATGTGTTACGGCGACACTGACGTCCGCGGGAGACCTGATTTCGGAGTTCATTGATGCCACTACCGCTTCAGTCCGCCCTCGCTGCTTCAGGTTACGTCGGCACATGGGAGACGGACATCGACGCCCAGACCGTCGAATTCACAGGTGCGCTCCCCCGGTTGCTCGCCCTAGATGAGGATCACGCCGCGACCGGAGTCCCCCTGTCAGCTTTCCTGGAAGGCGTGCATCCCGAGGACCGAGAGCATGTCGGTCACCTCGTGCACGAAGCACACAGCACCGAGGGCCGCTTCGAAGCCGAGTTCCGGACCCTTGATAAGGTGGGAGTGGTGCACTGGATCGTTGCTCGGGGGCGGGTCGAAGCAGGCCGGGACGGTGGTGGGGCTCGCTGCATTGGCCTTGCCGCAGACATCACTGATAGTCGCCAAGCCGACCCAACGTCGGCGGATCAAACAGTGCAGGCGATTGAGCGGATCGCAGATGCCTTGATCGCGGTACGGCCCTTGGCGGAAGGGCTGGACTCGCCGACCTTGAAGACGTTGATCGACGCCACGCTGTTCGAACTCGGGAGGCTCCTAGCCGAACGCGAGGTGCGGCACGGTCCTGCGGAGATGCACTAATCGCCGGTCGTCAGGTCCCTTGTTTCCCTGCCGCGATGGAGCGAACGAAGTCCAGGCAAGCTTGCCGATCGTCAGCATCTACAACCGCCTCGAACGAGCGGACGAGTTCTGCCGCCTGTTGAGCCCGCTGTGGTTCTGAACCGCTGCTGCTGTACAGGGTGGACACACTCGTCCCGAGCGATAAAGCGATCCGATCCAGAATGCGCCGTGCACCTCACTTTTCGTCAACCAATGGCTCGGTTCCCCATAGTGGCGATGCCAATTGTCACGATCTGAGGCTACGATGAGAGATAGCCATCAGTCGGACAACTGGACCGAGAAGGGGTTTCGCGCCGAACCAGCGCAGCGAAAACCGTCAACAAGCCTCGGGTAGACGGCGCAACTGAGGACTAAGAGCGCCTAACAGAACCGTCTGATCTGGTTGAGAGTGATGAGGCTGGCGGCGAGGCTCGTGAAGGCCTCGTAGATGTCTGCGCGTCGCTCGTAGCGGATGGGCAATCGACGGAATCGGTTGAACCA
>NZ_VRVA01000117.1:0-14457 GCF_008039945.1 Methylobacterium sp. WL64 | reverse complement strand
CGCCCGCCCCGGCGCAGGTCGTGCCGGCCACCCGGACCGATCGTCCGCCCCTCCATCCGAGGCCCCCATCCCGGGCCTCCATCCCGAGGCACCGGCCTCTACCCGTCAGGACGATGCTCGAACCCGAGCGGGGCCCGGCCCTTGTCGGATTGCTGACGCAGCCGCGGGGAGGGGCGTCCGGCCGGAATGCGGGCCGCCCCTCCCCGTACGGGCCGTTCCGCGCTGATGCGGCCGCGCGGGTCTCCGGCACGACGACACGCGCCGGGCCGCTTCATCCAGGCGGCGGCTTCGCCGCGGCGCCGGTGCCACCGGAGCGGCACACGGTCGGCGGCCTCAGAGGCCCGACGGGGCCCCGCGTGGCGCCCAACCCCGTCGGCTCAGAGACCGCCAGATCGAGGACGCGCGTCCCAGGACGGCCAAGGCCAACGACCAAGACCAAACTGCCAAAACCAACTCGCGAGGCGCGCTCACAAGGCCGGCAGCCGGCACGGTTCAGGGGCCGTCACCGTGATGGTGAGGCCCAGGCTCGGACTGGATCGGCCCCACCCGGAGCAGCCCCGGCAGCCCCATCCAGAGTTCGCATAAGATATATTATGGAACTAACAGCGTCGGGACGGTCGGGTGAGGGGGTCTGGCATGCCAGATGGCCGGGCCAGCGGCCGGCTGAGCACGCCTCGATCGCCGGCTCCGTCCTCTCGGTACCGACGGCGGCCGGCCCAGCAGCCGGGAGCGCGGCTGACCGGCGTCGGATCGGCGAGATCCGGGTGAGGGCGGTCCGGGGAACCTGCATGAAGCGCCCTCCCCGCGCCCGCGCCTTGCCCTTGCCCTTGCCCTTGCCCTTGCCTTGCCCTTGCCTCGCCCTTGCCCTTGCCGCGGCGTCACGCGGCGCGCCCGGCGAGCCGGCTCTGGTCGGCGAAGATCCGGCCGTCCTGGGCGCGGCACTCGATCTGGTCCGACAGCCGGCCCGGCCGGATCCGGATCGCCGCCGGCCGGGCCAGGGCCTCGGCCCGCTCCAGGAAGCCGGCGGCATCCATCGGCGCGTCGCGGCCGCCGCCGAGCCCGCGCCACCACAGCACCGCCTTCTCCCGCTCGTAGCCGCTGCGCCCGGGCCGCAGACGCACCCGCCAGTCGGCCGCGGCACCGCCGTCCCGCCAGCCGAGCACGAGATCGAGCCCGTCCGGGGCCGCCTCCAGGGTCAGGTCCGTCACCGGATGCCACGGCGCATCCGCCTCCGGGGCAGGGCCGGCGGGCTCCGAGGCCGGCACGATCCCGGCCGACAGGATCGGCAATTCGTCTTCGGCCGCGGCGTCGTGCAGGGCGGCCGGGTCGGCCTCGTCTTCCGGCTCGGTCCAGCAGGCCTCGCACGTGGAGGCGTTCAGGGCGATCAGGGCGCCGCAGCCGGGGCAGGGCTTGGCGCGCAGCCCCCCTGCCCCGCCGAGCACCTGGGCGGCGCTGAGGGCCGTCACGGAATCCACCGGCCCGTGCATCCGCACCAGGCCGGCATAGTCGAGGATCAGCGCGTCGGCCTTGCCGGGGGCGCGGCGCAGCGCCCGGCCGACCTGCTGCACGTAGAGGCCGGTGCTGCGGGTCGGGCGCAGCAGCGCCACGAGGTCGACCTCCGGGGCGTTGAAGCCGGTGCCGAGCACGCCCACCGAGGTCAGGCAGCGGATCTTGCCCGCCCGGAACGCCGCCACGATCCGGTCGCGCTCCCGGCGGGGGGTCTCCCCCGAGACCGTCTCGCAGGAATACCCCTCGGCCCGCACCGCGTCGCGCACGGCGTCCGCGTGGGCGAGGCCGGCGCAGAAGGCGAGCCAGGCCCGGCGCCCGCTCCCGTATTCTGCCAGCTCCGCCACGGCGGCCCGGGTGATCCAGTCGCGGTTGACCGCCGCCTCCAGCTCGGCCGGGATGTAGTCGCCCCCGCGCCGGCCGACCCCGGAGACGTCGAGCTGGGTGAGCGTCGCCTTGGACACGAGCGGCGCCAGGAAGCCCCGGCGGATCAGGTCGCCGGTATCGGCCTCGTAGGCGATCCCGGAAAACAGGCGGCCCTCCCCTGCGTCGAGGCGGCCGGAATCGAGCCGGTAGGGGGTCGCGGTGAAGCCCGCCACCCGCATCCCGGGGGCGAGCGCCTGCAGCCCGGCCAGGAACCGGCCGTAGCGGGTGTGGGCGGCCCGCGGGATCAGGTGCGCCTCGTCGACGATCACGAGGTCGCGCGGGCCCACCGCGTCGAGCCGGTCCGCCACGGACTGGATGCCGCAGACCAGGACCTGCGCGCCGGCCTCCCGGCGCCCGAGCCCGGCGGAGAAGATGCCGGCCGGCGCCTCCGGCCAGTAGCGGGTCAACTCCGAAAAGTTCTGGGCCACGAGCTCGCGGCTGTGGGTGACGATCGCCACCCGGGCGAGGGGGTTTTGTGTGACCGCCTCCCGGGCGAGGGCGGCGATGACCAGGGCCTTGCCGGCCCCGGTGGGCAGCACGACCAGATGGCCGGGCGCCGCCGCGTCGCCCCCTCCCCGCCCCCAGGCGGCCGCGAGCGCGTCGAGGCTGGCGCGCTGGTAGTCCCGCAAGCGCAGCATGGCGGCGGGTCTAGCCGGGTCGGGCCGTCTTGTCCGTGGCGGCGGGGTCACGCAAGGGGGTCGGCGTTCTCGCGGGGCGTGTTCGACCCGGGTCCTCCCATCCTCCCCCTCATCCTGAGGCGGCGAAGCGAAGCGGAGACCTCGAAGGAGGGCTCCAGCCAGCCGCGCGATCCCTGGAGGGCTCCTTCGAGGCCGCTGCGCGGCACCTCAGGATGACGGACGGAATTGGGATATTCGCGCGCAGCGCAGCGCAGCACCGGGGCCGGGGCGCGCAGCCTCTCTCGCTCAGAGCCGTCGTAACAAATAAATATCCATGATCCAGCCGTGCCGCGCCCGGGCCTGCGCGCGGACCCGCCGGATCTCGGCGCCGACCGTGCCGAGGCGGCCGGAGACCAGGATCTCGTCCGGGCTGCCGAGATAGGCGCCCCAGTAGATCGTCAACTCCGGGTCGAGGCCGGCGAAGCTCGGATCGCCGTCGAGCATCACCACGACGCTGTCGGCCCCGTCATCCGCCCCTCCGGGCCAGCCCGCCGCGAGGCGGCGCCCCGTAGTGATCAGCACCGGGCCGCCGATGGCGTTGAGCGGCACGCCGTGGCGGGCGGCCAGGACCTGAACGCTCGAGAGACCGGGGATCACGGCGCAGCGCAGGGCGAGGCGCCCGCGCGCCGCGATGCGGTCGAGGATCCGCAGGGTGCTGTCGTAGAGGGCCGGATCGCCCCAGACCAGGATCGCCCCGACCTGCCCGGATTCGAGCTCCGCCGCGAACGCCGCCTCCAGCCGCTCGGCCCGGGCCGCGTGCCAGGCCTCGACCGTGGCGCCGTAATCGGCCGGGCGGCGCTCCCGGGGCGGATCCTCGACGGTGACGACCCGGTGGGGTCTTGAGATGTGGGCGGCGCAGATCCGCTTGCGGATCTCCACCAGGTCGGCGGTCTCGGCGCGCTTGTCGAGCACGAACACCGCATCGACATCGGAGAGTGCCCGCACCGCCTGGAGGGTCAGGTGCTCGGGATCGCCCGTGCCGATGCCGATGACCCGGATCTGCCTGTCCTGCATGCTGCGCTGTCCTCCGCCGGGGCGGGGGAGGGCCGGCGTCGGCGTCCCCTACCCGCGCCCGCCCGCTTTGGCGAGGATCGCCCGGGCGATGGTCAGGTCCTGGAGGGCGATGCCGGAGGAATCGAACACCGTGATCGCCTCGGGGTCGGTCCGGGCCCCCTGCCCGCTCCCCAGCACGGCGCCGATCGCCCGCAGTTCCGCCGCCGCGGGGGCGTGCTGGAACTCGCCGATGATGCGCGACTGCTCGGGCAGGTCGCAATAGAGGGCCGCCCGCTCAAGCAGGGCCGGGGGCAGCTCCTGCTTGCCCTTGGCATCCGCCCCCATGGCGGCGACATGGGTGCCGGGGCGGACCCAATCGGCCTCGAACAGAGGCGCCCGGGCCGGCGTCGCCGTGACGATCACGTCGGCGGCCCGGCAGGCCTCCTGCGCCGAGGCCGCCCGCACCTCGACCGCGGCCCCCTGCCCCCGCAGGCGCTCGGCAAACCCCGCGACCTTGTCGTGATCCCGCGCCACCACCAGCACGGTCCGGATCGGCAGGATCCGGGCCAAGGCCGCGCATTCGAATTCCGCCTGGTTGCCGGCCCCGAACACGGCGAGCACCGTCGAACCCGGCCGGGCCAGGACGCTGGCCGCCACCGCGTCGGCGGCGGCGGTGCGGTAGGCGTTGACGCGGCCGGCCTCGATCACCGTGTCGACCCGGCCGACATCCTGGTCGAACAGCAGGATCACCGAATTGTGCCGCGGCAGGCCTCGGTCCGGGTTGCCCGGCCAGAACGAGCCGACCTTCAGGCCGGCATAATCGGCGGTCGCCCCCGACTTGATCGAGAACCGGTTGGCCGGCTCCGAGCCGTGCCCCAGCACCGCCGGGAACAGGGTGGTGCCGGGCGCGACCGCGGCGATCAGCGCCTCCCGGGCCGCCGCGAACGCCAGGGCGTGATCGACCAGGGCGGCGGATTCCTCTTCCGAGATGAAGCGCATGACGTGAAGACCTCCAAAGTCATGGTTTCAAAAGGTCTGCGACCTTTTGCGGGTGCAGGGCAGCGCCCTGCTGTGATGAATCAGGGCTCTGCCCTGCACCCGCCAAAGGGCTCGCCCTTTGGGAACCCGTTACGGCACAGCCCCCGTCACAACGTCATGCCGCGGGCGGTCACCGGCCAGACCGCTTCGACCCGGCCGTCCCGCACCCCGACATACCAGTCGTAGACGTTGACGGTCGGGTCGCAATGGCCCGGGATCAGCTTCAGGCGGTCGTTGAGCTTGAGCACGTTGCCGGGATCGCTGATCACCCCGTGCTCGTCCGAGCACTTGACGTATTCCACGTCGCTCCGGCCGAACACCAGGGGCAAGCCGCTGTCGATGCTCTGGGCCTTCAGGCCGGCGTCGCAGATCGCGACATCGGCCTTGGCCTTGCTCATGATCGAGGTGACGATGAACAGGCTGTTCTCGAAGTCGCCGATCGGCTGGCCGCTCGCGTCCTTCACCCGCTGGTAGTCGGCGTCCATGAAGACGTAGGAGCCGCATTGCAGCTCGTTGTAGACGCCGCTGCCGCCCTCCAGGGCGAAGCTGCCGGTGCCCGCCCCCGCGACGATGTCGCACGCGAGCCCCTCGGCCTTCAGCAGGTCGACGGTGCGCTTCGTGTCGTTGATCGCCGTCTGGATCAGGGCCTTGCGCTCGTCGTAGTCGCGCACGTGCTGCGCCCGGCCCTGATAGGCCTGCAGCCCGGCGAACTTCAGCCCGGGCGCGGCGGCGATTTTCTTCGCAATCGCCACCGCGGGCTCGCCCGGGGCGACGCCGCAGCGGCCGGCGCCGACATCGATCTCCACCAGGGCCTCGAGGGTGACGCCGTACGCGACCGCCGCCGCCGACAGGGCGTCGACATTGCCGAGGTCGTCGACGCAGACCAGCACCCGCGCCCGCTTCGCGAGGGCGGCCAGGCGCTCGATCTTCTGGGGCGCGACCACTTGGTTCGACACCAGCACGTCGCGGATGCCGGCGCTCACCAGGGCCTCGGCCTCGCTGACCTTCTGGCAGCAGACCCCGCAGGCCCCGCCCCGCTCGATCTGCACGGTCGCGATGTCGGAGGACTTGTGCGTCTTGGCGTGGGCGCGGTGGCGCAGGCCGTTCTCCTTCATGAAGCGGCCGAGCTTGTCGACGTTGCGCTCGAAGGCGTCGAGATCGACCATCAGGCAGGGGGTGTCGATCGCATCCACCGGCATGCCGACGCGGGCGGGAATATTGTTGCGCATGGGTTTTTCCTCCTGGTCGTCGCGTGTTTATGGCGTCGTGGTCACGTCAGCGGCTCACGGGGCGAGACCCAAAAGCTCGGCGATGCGCGGCGTCGCCTTGATGCCGGTGCCGGTGAGCACCGCCACGACGGTCTCGTCGGGCCCGATCGCGCCGCTGGCGGTCAGGTCGGTCAGCGCCGCCGCCGCCATCGCGCAGGTCGGCTCGACGTAGAGGCCGGACCGGGCGAGCTCCATCAGCGCCGCCTCGATCGCCGGCTCGGACACCGCCACGGTGCCGCCGCCGGACCGGCGGAGCGCCGCCAGCACCGCCCGGCCGCGCACCGGCTGGGCGATGGAGGCGCCCTCGGCCAGAGTCGGGCCCGGGGTCACCGGCACGAAATCCTCGGCCTCGGCCTGGAAGCCGGCATGCAGGGGCGCGCACCGGGCCGGCTGCACCGCGTAGAGGCGGGGCAGCCGGGCGATGGCGCCCCGGCGCAGCAGCTCCGAGAAGCCGATGTCGCAGCCGAGCACGTTGCTGCCCGCCCCGCACGGGATGATCACCGCGTCGGGGGCGGAAAAACCCAGATCCTCCCACAGCTCGTAGGCCAGCGTCTTGGTGCCCTGGAGGAAATGCGCCTGCCAGTTGTGGCTGGCGTAGAAGATCGTGTCGGCCTGCCGGATGGCCGCGTCCGCGGTGTCCTGGCGGGTGCCGGGGATCAGCTCGACCTCGGCGCCGGCGGCGCGCATCTGCACGGTCTTGGCCGGCGAGGTCGAGGCCGGGACCAGGATCTTGGCCCGCATCCCGGCCGCGGCCGCGTAGGTCGCCACCGCGGCGCCGCCGTTGCCGGACGAATCCTCCAGCACCGCGTCGATGCCCTGCTGGCGCAGGATCGACAGCATCACGGAGGCGCCGCGATCCTTGAAGCTGCCCGAGGGGGCGAACCATTCGAGCTTGAAATGGGCGTGCCGCCCCCGCCAGGGCCGGCGCACCAGCGGCGTGCAGCCCTCCCCCAGCGAGACCGGATCCTTGACCGCCACCGGCAGCGCCGCACCGTACCGCCAGAGCGAGCGCTGGCCGGTGTCGATCTGCCCCCGGTCGATCCCGGGCAGCGGCGAGATCATCAGCGGACCGCCCGAATCGCCGCGCCAGCGCGGGACCTCGATCGGATAGGAGGCCCCGGTGGCGGGGTCGATATAGGCAGGCGGCATATCGGGAGCAGGCATGCGCATCACGGCTCGGGGATCCGGGGCGGCTCGGGTAGTGTATACATAATAATCCGGCTTGGCACGTCGGCCGTGGGACGTCCGGGATCCTGTTGGGTGCGGCGCGGAGCCCCCACCCCCATCGGGGCGCCGCCCTGATCACCCGCCAGAGGGCTGGCCCTTTGGGAGCCCCGGACCTCGACGCCGCATCAGGCGGCGAGCGGCAGGCCCGCGGCCTCCGGGGCGTGCTCGGCGGCCACCGCCTCGGCGACGAGTTCGGCGGTGGCGCCCGAGAGGGTCCAACCGAGATGGCCGTGGCCGGTGTTGTAGAACACGCCGGGCCGGCGGCCGCGCCCGACCTTGGGCAGCATGTTCGGCAGCATCGGCCGCAGGCCGCTCCAGGCCACCACCCGGTCGGTGTCGACCAGCGGGAACTGCTCCCGGGTCCAGTCGATCAGCGGCTGCACCCGGTCGTGCCGGATGTCGCGGTTGAAGCCGTTGAACTCGGCGGTGCCGGCGACCCGCAGGCGCGCGTCGCCGAGCCGGCTGGTGACGATCTTGGCCGCCTCGTCGAGGATGCTGACCTCCGGGGCCGCAGCTTGCGCCTCCGGGGTCAACAGGTTCACGGTGATCGAGTAGCCCTTCACCGGGTAGACGTTGACCCGGTCGCCGAGCATCGCGGCGAAGCGCCGGCTGGCGCAGCCCGCGCAGATCACCACCGCGTCGGCGCGCAGGGCCTCTGGGGCGCCGGCCGGGCGGTCCGCCAGCTGATCGGTTCTGCGCCAGCCGATGGCGTAGCCCCCCGCCCCGGCCGCGATCGTCTCGACGCTGGCGTCGTGGACGAAGCGGACGCCGCTGCGGGCGCAGGCGGCCGCCAGGCCCCGGGTGAACTTGTGGATGTCGCCGGTGGCGTCCGAGGGCGTGAAGAAGCCGCCCGCGTAGGATCCGGCGAGCGTCGGCTCGATCGCCCGGATCTCCTCCTGGGTCACGGCGTCGCGCTCGAGCCCGCCCTCCCGCAGCAGGGCGTTGACGGCGTGCGCCTTCTCGAAGCTCGCCCGGTCCCGGTAGAAATGCAGGATGCCGCGGGTTTTGAGGTCGAAGTCGATGCCCTCGGCCTCGGCCATGGCGAACAGGGCGGTGCGCGCCTTGAGCGCCAGCCGCACGGTCTCCACGGTGTTCTGCCGGTAATGGGCGATCTCGCGCATGAACTCCGCCATCCAGGACAGCTTGTGCCAGGACGGGGCCGGGTTCATCAGCAGCGGCGCGTCGCGGCGCATCATCCACTGGACGCCGTGGAGCACGGTGGAGAGCTTGTTCCAGACCTCGGCGTTGCAGGCCGAGAGCTGGCCGCCGTTGGCGAAGGAGGTCTCCATGGCGGCGTAGCGCTGCCGGTCGAGGACGGTGACGTCGTAGCCGCGCCGGGCGAGCGCGTAGGCGGTGGTCACGCCGGTGATGCCGGCGCCGATGATGGCGATGTGGGTCATGATGGGGTCTCCGGGACGTGCGGACGCGATGAGGCCTTCCCTCGCGGGTCGGCCGGTTTTCGCGCCCCATCTGTCCCGGTGCCTGAGAGTTTGATCCGGCCGGCCCTGGCGAGGCTGGCGCGGACGTCCCCTTCGGCGGGTGCCCACGGACCGAAACGATCCGCTGCACCGCTCTCCAGATCGCCCTGACGACACGGTTCCGGTGCCTGAGAGTTTCCGGGGCGGTTGCTCCGTCGGCGCCGGGCCCCCCTCTGGTGGGTGAATCCCGGTCTCTCCCGCATCGTCGCGATGGGCTGAGGATTCGTTACCCCGATTCGCCGGCCCGGGTGAAGGCCGGCGCAATCGCCCGGACGGACAGCGCGGCCGCGCTGTCACCCGGCGGGAGCGAACCCGGCGCTGGCCGGTTGACCGCTCGAAACGTGGGGAGACGCCCGATGCTGACCAGGACCGCGATCTACGAGGGCACGGTGCGCGACGGCCAGGACGATGCGTTCTTCCGCCGGGTCCGGGACGAGCTGGAGCCGTTCTGGCGGCGCTTCCCGGGGGTCACAGCGGTGCGGGTGCAGCGCCTGGTCTCCAAGGATGCCGACGCGCGGCCGATCGCCATGATCCTGGAGATGGATTTTCCCGATCAGGCGGCGCTCGACGCCTGCTTGGCCTCGTCGATCCGGCCGGAATCCCACGCCGCCACCGAGGCGGTGATGCAGATGTTCGACGGCCGGTTCTATCACCTCGTGAGCGAGGCCCGCAGCCTCGACGTGGCGGGATAGGGCGCGCGACGGCCGGGTCCGGGGTGCCCCCGCGGCAGCGCGGGGGCACCCCGGTCGCGGGCCGCTCAGCCCGGATCGCGTGTGAAGGCGTCGAAGGCCCGGGCGCTGTAGACCAACGCCGCGCCGGCATTCAGCGCGACGGCGACGCCCAGCGCCTCGACCATCTCCTCCTGGGTCGCACCGGCCTTCCGGGCGGCGTCGGTGTGGAAGGCGATGCAGCCGTCGCATCGGGTCGTCACCGCCACCGCGAGGGCGATGAGCTCCCGGGTCTTGGCGTCGAGCTGCGGCACCTTCGGCTGGGCCGAGGCCAGCTTATCGTGGGCGTGCAGCAGGTCCGGGCTGATCTGGCCCATCTGACCCAGCGTGGCCATCAGCTCGCCCCGGTAACCGTTCCAATTCTCCATCTCGGCGTTCCTCCGAACGCGGCTCTCTCGGGAGCCGTTGCCGCAGCGGCACCGCCCGTGCCACCTACCAACTAGTAGGTATTCAAGAAACGCCGGGATGGCAATCCGCGTCCCTGCCCTCGGCAAACCCGGAAGCGCGGCAAACCCGGAAGCGCGGAAAACCCGGAAGCGCGGAAAACCCGGAAGCGCGGAAAACCCGGAAGCGCGGAAAACCTGGCAGCGCAGCTTGGATCGGGGGTCCCCGCGTGCATTTTCCTCACGCGACGCGCGCGCTTTTCAGGGATTGTCCGGCCCGGATCCCGGGGCTACCCCCGGCGCAACGGCGAGGGCGGTCGCCGGAGGCAGGCGCCCGGCCGGACCGGGCCCGGCGGCGATCGGAACAGGACAGGCGCCATGACCGACCAAGTCACCGACCAAGCCACCAGCCGGGCCACCATCCGGTCCGGCCAGTGCCATTGCGGCACGGTGCGCTTCCGGGCGCCCCTCGGCGACGGCTTCGATTCGATCCGCCGCTGCACCTGCTCCTACTGCCGGATGCGCGGCGCCGTCGTCGCCATGGCGGAGGCCGGCGGGGTCGAGATCCTGGCGGGCGCGGAGGCTCTGACCCGCTACCGCTTCCACACCGGGACGGCGGAGCACTTCTTCTGCTCCCGCTGCGGGATCTACACCCACCACCAGCGGCGCTCGAACCAAAACCTCTAAGCCGTGAACGTGGCCTGCCTCGACGGGGTCAGCCCGTTCGACTTCCCCGCGGTGCCGGTCATGGACGGGGTCAACCACACCAGCGACACCGGCCAGCCGACCCGCCGGGCCGGCACGCTGCGGTTCATCCCGGCGGCGTAAAGGGCTCCCGCGCGGCCGGCAGCCCGGCCGCGCGGGCGTCGATCGCCAGCCACAGCGGCAATTCCGCGAGGCCGAGCCCGGCCCAGGCGGCGGCCGCGCAGGATCCCGATGCAGTCATGCGCCGCCAGGGCGCCGAAATCCTCCGGAGGCCCCTGCCCTGCACCCTGGCCCTGGCTCTGGCCCTGGCTCTGGCCCTGGCTCTGGCCCTGGCTCTGGCCCTGGCTCTGGCCCCCTGGCCCTGGCGGCACGCTCCGGGGCAGCCCGCGCGCTCCCCGGAAGGCCGGCTCGCGGCCTCGGTTGAGCCGAAACGGCTCGAGACGAGAATGAGATCTGTAATTAAAAAAATAGATCGAATTTAAACCATGCTTTCAAGCACAACGATCGGCAAATAGAGATTAAAACATACATCAATGCCTTTTTTCCGGGCCTCACCCAAGAGGGGAGACCCTTATCGAAGACAGGCGGCACGATGGCACGATGGATCCCCGGGGCGGCGGTGTTCGGCCTGCTGTGCCTGATGATCATCCCGGCCCCCGGGATCTGGGGCGTCGTGATCGGCGCCGTCTGCGTGCTCGCGATCATCGGCAGCCTGTCCCTGCTCCTGCTGGACCGGCTCGCCACCGGCATCCTCGTCTGGCGGGCGCACCGGCAGTCCAAGCGCCAGGGCCGGGTGCGGGGCCGGGTGGTGCATGCCGGCTCCGGGATGTCCAGGAAGGTCTGACGGGGCTGGATTCCGGCGGGCAGCGATGCGAGGTCTGCGTGGCATGACCAGATGCGTCGCCACGAACCGGGACGGTCCGATGAAGCTCCTCTACTCCCCCGCCTCCCCGTATGCCCGCAAGGTGCTGGTGCTGGCCCACGAGACCGGGCTGATCGACAGGATCGCCGTCACCGTCGCCGGAGGCTCCCCGACCGGTCCCTCCCCCGAGGTCGCCGCCCACAACCCGCTCGGCAAGATCCCGGCCCTCGTCCTGGAGGACGGCACCGTCCTCTACGACAGCCGGGTGATCTGCGAGTATCTCGACGGCCTGTCGGCCGGTCCGCGCCTGTTCCCCGAGGGTCCGGCGCGCTGGGACGCGCTCACCCGGCAGGCGCTCGCCGACGGCCTGCTCGATGCCGCCCTGCTCACCCGCTACGAGCGGGTCCTGCGCCCGGAGGCGCAGCGCTGGGCGGCCTGGGAGGCCGGGCAGGTGGCCAAGATCACGGCCGCGCTGGACCGGTTCGAGACCCTGGTCGCCGACATGCCGGCGCTCGATATCGGCACGGTCGCACTGGCCTGCGCGGTCGGCTACCTCGACCTGCGCTTCCCCGACCTCGCCTGGCGCGACGGCCGCCCCGCCACCGCCGCCTGGTACGCGGTGTTCGAGGGCCGGCCCTCGATGGTCGCCACCGTACCGCAGGGCTGACGTCTCGGGGCTGCGCGCCCCAGTACCCCGCCAAAGGGCCGTGGGTCCTTTGGGATCCCGGATCTCATGGCCGGGCCTGGACCGCGTAGGGGTGCGACGAGGCGAGCGGGTCGGCGAAGAAATCCTGGACCGTCCCGGCGCCCGTCCCGAAGGTGATCAGCAAAAAACCTCCGGCCAGCGCAAAATTCTTCAAGAAGTCCCAGAACAACGCGCGGCCCTCGCCGCCTGCCCAGAAGTCGCCGGGCGCCCAGAACTGTTTCCACAGCAGCGCGGTGACGCCGCAATAGCCGGCGAGCACGAAGGCCGCCGCCCGGTCGGCGGTGCCGGTCAGGACGCACAGCGACATCCCGATCTCGACGCAGAGCCCGATCAGGATCAGCAGGGTCGCCGGCCCGGTGGCATGCACCGCCTGCCGGGCCTGGCCGACCGCGCCCTTGAAGTTGAGAATCTTGTCGAGGGCGCTGAACGGCAGGAACAGCAGCACCAAGAGCAGGCGGACGCCGAACGCGATCGCGACGCTGAGGCTGGCCATGCGCTTCTCGCCGATTCCCGATCCGGCCTCGCGGCCCGCCGCCCATCCAAACCGCGAGCGGCGCAAAGGTTTCTCGTTCGTGGCGGGCGTTTCTTCGCAGGATGCCACGCGGGGTGGCCGGACCGCCGCAGACGTCGTGGACCCTTCGTAGACGACGCGCGTCGAAGGCCGCGCCAGACGTCGAAGCCTCTCAGACCCGGCAGTCCCGGATCAGCCGCCGGACGAAGTCCGCGCAGGCCGCGAGCTCGTCCCGGGTCACGTATTCGTCGGCCTTGTGGGCCCGGCCGATCGATCCCGGGCCGATCACCACCGCCGGCACGCCGCCCAGCCGTTCGAACAGCCCGCCCTCCGTGCCGTAGGAGACCTTGCCGTGCCCGTTGCGCCCGGCCAGCCGCTTGGCGCGCGTCACGATCTCCGCCTCCGGGTCGGTGTCGAGGCCGGGATAGTCGATCAGCGGCTCGACATCGACGCCGCAGGCCGGGTCCGTCTCCCGCATCAGCGGCGCCAGGGTGTCGGTGGCGTAGGCGATCGCGGCCGCCGCCAGCGCCCCGGCATCGTCGGACCCGATCGCCCGGTACTCGAACTCCACGCTGCAGCTGTCGGGCACGATGTTGAGCGCCGAGCCGCCCCGGACCACGCTCGACAGGCCGGTGGTGTGGGGCACGTCGTAGAGCGGATCGCGGGCGCCGTCCCGGGCGATCGCCTCCGCGGACAGCCGGACATGCTCGATGAAGCGAGCGGCGTATTCCACCGCGTTGACGCCCGCCGGCGCCAGGGCCGAGTGGCTGGCCTTGCCCCGAAAGGTGAGGCGGGAGGCGGACTTGCCCTTGTGCCCGACCACCACGTCCATGCCGGTGGGCTCGCCGACGAAGCAGCCCAGCGGGCGCGGTCCCCGCTCCAGCATCCGGGCGATCAGCGGGCGCACCCCGAGGCAGCCGACCTCCTCGTCGTACGAGATCGCGAGGTGGAGCGGGGTCGCGAGCTCCGCCGCCGCCATCTCGGGCAGCAGCGCGAGGCAGACCGCGAGAAACCCCTTCATGTCGGAGGTGCCGCGCCCGTAGAGCCGGCCCGCCTCCTCCCGCAGGACGAACGGGTCCGACGACCAGGGCTGGCCCTCGACCGGCACCACGTCGCTGTGGCCGGAGAGCACGTAGCCCGGTCGCGTCTCGAACGGGCCGACGCTCACGAGCAGGGCCGCCTTCGCCCCGGTGGCGTCGGGCACGCGCGCGACCGCGGCGCCGTGGCGGCGGCAATAGCCTTCCGCCCAGTCGATCAGCGGCAGGTTCGAGCGGGCGCTCACCGTGTCGAAGGCCACGAGGGTCTTGAGCAGCGCGACCGGATCCTGCGCGGGGGCGTTCTGGGCGGGGATCGGCATCGGGCGGCTCGCATCGTCTCGGGTGAGGGCATCCTAAAGGGTTTTCGCGGATTCCGGACCCGCGAAAACCGCCCTGCCCCCGGGATCGCCCCGGAACCGGAGGCCCGCAGCGGCGTAGGCGGCGGAGACAGCGCCGTCGCGCTCCGCACAGCCCGAGCCCACACCATGCGCCCCGCGCCCGCCCCGATCCGCGCGGCCCTGCTGCCGGCGGCGCTGCTTCTGACGATCGCCCCGGCCGAGGCCCGCCCGCGGCCGAGGGAACCGCACCACCGGGCGGCGTCCGATCTGCGGGCGGCGTCCGACATGGACATGACGCTGGCCCGCATGGCCGCGCGCGACCGGCTCCGGGGCTGGCGGGTCTGGCAGCAACCGCGCCCCCCGGGGCGTGCCCTGCCCCCGGCCAGCCGGGAGCGGGTCGCGGCCCCACCGTTCACCGGCTGGGGCTACGGCGGTACGATCCCGGGGGCCGGGCCCGGTTTCTAGAACCAATCCTGGCTTCGACGCGCGCTGACGCCGAACCGCCGCCCCCGCCCCTCCACGGGGTGCCGCCGAGAAGACCGCTTGCGAGGATCCGCGATGCCCGCCATCACCC
>NZ_VRVA01000116.1:0-14559 GCF_008039945.1 Methylobacterium sp. WL64 | reverse complement strand
CCCCCGTACGGACCTCACGATGGCCCCCATCACGGCCCTCCCGCGGCGGCGCGCCCGCCTGCTCCCGATCCTGCCGTGACCACCATCCTCGACGCGAAGGCCCGGCTCGGCCTGACGCTGATCGCCGGCGGGGCGGTCGCCAACATCTATTACAATCAGCCGCTGCTCGGCCTGATCGTATCCGAATTCGGCGACGCCGCCGCCCTCTGGGTGCCGACCACGGCCCTGGTCGGCTACGGGCTCGGCATCATCGGGCTCGTGCCCCTGGGCGACGCCCTGCCCCGCCGCTGCCTGATCGTGGCCCAATGCCTCGGGCTCTCCGTGGCACTGCTCGCCGTCGGCCTCGCGCCAAACCTCGCCTGCCTGGCCCTGGCCCATCTGGTGGTCGGCGTCCTCGCCTGCGCGGCGCAGCAGGCGGTGCCGTTCGCGGCCGAGCTTGCCCCGGATGCGAGCCGCGGGCGGATCGTCGGCCAGGTGATGACCGGACTGCTCACCGGTATCCTGCTCGCCCGCACGGCGAGCGGGTTCCTGGGGGCGCATCTCGGCTGGCGGGCGGTGTTCCTGGCCGCCTCGCTCCTGGCGCTCGTCATGGCGGGCATCGCCCGCGCCACCCTGCCGCACACGCCGCAGACCCATCCGCTGCGCTATCGTGCCCTGATGCTGTCGATCCTGCACCTCGCCCGGTCGCAGCCGGTCCTGCGCACCGCGAGCCTGTCGCAGGCGCTGCTGTTCGCCGCGTTCAACGCCTTCTGGGCGACCCTCGCGCTGCTGGTCGAGGGCCCGCCCTTCGGGCTGTCCGCCGCCGGGGCGGGGCTGTTCGGGGTGATCGGGGTCTGCGGCGCGTTCGTCGCCCCCGTGTCGGGCCGCTTCACCGACCGGAGTGGCGCCCGGCCCGTGGTGCTCGGCGGCAGCCTGATGGTCGCCCTGTCGTTCCTGGTGCTGTGGGCCGGGGGCACGTGGTCGCTCGTCGCCGTCGGGCTCGGCGTCCTGCTGATCGATATCGGCATGAACGGCGCGCTCATCGCCAACCAGACCCGGGCCTACGCCCTGGTGCCGGGGGCCCGGGGCCGCATCAACACCGTGCTGTTCACGACCCTGTTCGTGTTCGGGGCGCTCGGCGCCTTCGCGGGCTCGCAGGCGTTCCTGATGGTCGGCTGGCCGGGGGTCTGCGCTGTGGGGCTGGTCTTCTCGGTGCTGGCCGTGCTGGTGGCGGCCCGCGACCGGCACGGGCTGGCAGCGCCGTCTACCTGAGCACCCGCGACAGGCGACACCACGCCGCCTTCCCGGCCGGCAGGCCGAAGCGCAGGCGCTCGGGCCGCTCGGGGAAGCGCCGCACCGCGATGCCGCCCTCGGCGAGCCGCCGGTACAGGCCCGGGCCGTCCGCGAAGTCTGCGGTGCGGAACAGGCTGGTGCCGCCGATGACGGTTCCGCCGCCGCGGGCGATCAGCCGGTCGAGGCGGCCCGCATCCGCCGCCCGCGACCGGGCCGCCTCCGCGCGCCAGTCCACGTCCGCCAGGGCCGCCCGCCCGATCGCCAGGGCCGGCCCCGACACCGCCCAGGGACCGAGCGCCGTGGCGATCCGGCCCGCCGTCCCGGAATCCGTCACCGCGAAGCCGAGGCGCAGGCCGGCGAGCCCGTAGGTCTTGCCGAAGGAGCGCAGCACCACGAGCCCAGGTCCGACATGCGGGCACAGGCTCGCCACCGGCTCCAGGTCCGCGAAGGCCTCGTCGGCGACCAGCAGGCCGCCGCGGGCGCGCAGCGTTTCCGCCAAGGCGAGCCGATCGGCGAGCGGATGGGTCCGCCCGTCCGGGTTGTTCGGATCCACCAGCACCGCGACGGCCGCATCGCCGACCGTCTGGATCCCGTCGACCTGCGCCACCGCGTGCCCCGCCCGCGCCCAGGCGGCGGCGTGCTCGGCATAGGTCGGGCCGACAACCGCCACCCGGGTCGGGGCCACCATCCGGGGCAGGGTCTCGATCAGGATCTGGGTGCCGGGGGCGGGCACGACCTGAGCGGCGCCCGGAGCCCCGTACGCCGCCGCGGCCGCCTCCCGTAGGGCCTCGACCTCGGCGGCGGCGGGAAGCCGCGTCCAGGCGCTGGCCTCCACCGGCGGCACGCGATACGGGACCGGATTGATCCCCGTCGAGAGGTCGAGCCAGGGTTCCGGCGCGTCTGGAAAGGCGTCCCGGAGCCCTCCGAGATCGCCGCCATGGGGGATGACACCCGGGATCGCCCCCGGCCTCGGAGCGGGATTCCAGAAACGATGGTCCATCCGCCCGACACGCTCGCCATCCTCGCCCTCGCCCTCGGGATCGAGGCGGCGTCCGGCTACCCGGACGCGCTCTACAAGGCCATCGGCCACCCTGTCACCTGGATCGGCCGGCTGATTTCCTGGCTGGAGCGTGGCCTGAATCGCGGTTCCGGGCGCCGCCGCCGGGTCGCGGGCTGCGTCGCGCTGGTGCTTCTTCTGGCGATCACGGGGCTTCCGGCCTGGGCGCTCACCGGCCTCGCCCTGTGGGCGGGTCCCCTCCCCGCCTTCCTGCTGCTCGGCCTGCTCTGCGCGAGCCTGCCGGCGCAACGCAGCCTCAACGACCACGTCGCGGCCGTGGAGACTGCCCTGCGCGACGGCGGCCTGGCGGCCGGGCGCCGCGCCGTGTCGATGATCGTCGGGCGCGACCCGGACCAGCTCGACACGCCGGCGGTGTGCCGCGCCGCCATCGAGAGCCTGGCGGAGAATTTTTCCGACGGGATCGTGGCGCCGGCCTTCTGGATCGGGTGTCTGGGCCTGCCCGGCGGCGCACTCTACAAGGCGATCAACACCGCCGACAGCATGATCGGCCATCGCAGCCCGCGCTACGCGGCCTTCGGCTGGGCGGCCGCCCGGCTCGACGACCTGGTGAACCTGCCGGCCTCCCGGCTCGCCGGCCTGCTGATCGTCTGTGCGGCGCTCCTGCGCGGCGCCGACGCACGCGGCGGCCTCCGGGCGATGGCCCGCGATGCAGGCCGGCACCGCTCGCCCAATGCCGGCTGGCCCGAAGCCGCCATGGCCGGTGCGCTCGGCCTGAGGCTCGCGGGTCCGCGGGTCTATGACGGCACCCGCGTCTCCGACGCGCATATGGGCGACGGCCGAGCCGAGGCCACGGCCGACGACATCGCCCGGGCCCTGACCCTCTACCGCACGGCCTGCCTGCTTCAGGGCGGCCTCGTCCTGGCCCTGCTCGCCCTCTGGTTCGCCGTGCTGGGCTGACCCGACGGCACGGCCTGCGCCAGGGCTCTGGGTTGCATCATTTTTTTCGAAAGCCGGGACCCGCCTTTCGGGAGGATGCGCTACGCTGGGTTGAGCGGTCAGGGAGAAGCCGATGCGTGCGGTGTTCGTCGATGCCAGCGAGACCCTGGCGGCGGTGGCGCACCGCCTGCTGCGGCCGGACGATCCCGGGTTCGCGATCAACCTCCAGCCCGACATCGCCCCGGAGGACCTGCCCGCCCTGCTGGCCGGCGCAGAGATCGCGGTGATCGACCACACCGCTCTCCCGGTCGACGTGGCCCGCGCCTGCACGGGATTGCGGCACGTGGTGTTCCTGGGCACCGGCGCCCGCAGCTACATGGACCCGGAAGCGCTCCGGACCGCATGCGGCGTCACGGTCCACACGATCAAGGGCTACGGCGACACCGCGGTCGCGGAATGCGCCTTCGCGCTGATGTGGGCCGCCGCCCGGGGCCTGCCCGAGATGGACCGGGCCATGCGGGCGGGGCGGTGGCTCCGCACCGAGGCGATCCAGCTCACCGGCAAGACCGTCGGACTGATCGGCTTCGGCGGGATCGCGGGCGAGATGGCACGGCTCTGCCACGGCGCAGGCCTGCGGGTGCTGGCCTGGAACCGGACCCCGAAGACGCATCAGGGCGTCGCGTTCGTGTCCTTGGAACAGCTGCTGCAAGAGAGCGACGTGGTCTCGCTCCACCTGCTCCTGACCGACGAGACCCGCGGCTTCCTGTCGGCAGCGCGCATCGCCGCGCAGAAGCCCGGCGCGATCCTGATCAACACCGCCCGGGGGGTGTTGATCGACGAGGATGCCCTCGTCGAGGCGCTTCGCACGGGGCGGATCGCCGCGGCCGGGCTCGACGTGTTCGCGGTCGAGCCGCTTCCCGCCGACCACCCGCTCGCGGGCCTGCCGAACGTCGTCCTGTCGGCGCATTCGGCCTTCCGCACGCCCGAGGCCAGCGACAACCTGATCGGCGCCGCCCTCGACCATTGCCGGCGGATCGCCGCCGGCTGATCCGTCAGTGCTCCGTGCCTGGCATGTTCTGGCGCGGCGCGCCGCCGTGATCGCGGATCACGCTGGAGCGTTCCGGCGAACCCTTGGCGTCGGCGACCTGCTTCCGTGCTGCGGCGGCCAGGAACCAGACGCCGCCCAGAGTGCCCAGGGCGAGGATCAGAAGCGGAATGCCTTCGCTCATTGCGGTACCCTCATCGATGATGTCCCGCGGGAGCGCGAGGTCACATCATCGTGCCGGATTGAGCGGCACGATAAAGGATAACGCGCGATGACGACCGATGTTCAGGCGGCGCGGGGCCTCGTCGTCGTCGCCCCGCGCTTGGCCGCATCCCGCCGCAGGGCGGAGAGCACCACGAACATCGCCCCGGCGCCGATCGCCAGGCAGGCGGACAGGAACAGCATCGGCACGAGGTCGCTCTTGGTCTGGTCGCGGATGAACGGGACCATGTTCTGCGCGACGAAGCCGCCGAGGTTGCCGACCGAGTTGATCGCCGCGATCCCGGCCGCCGCGGTCGCCCCGCGCAGGAAGGTCGCGGGCATCGACCAGAATACCGGCTGGGCCGAGAACGTCCCGGCCGCCGCCACGCACAGGCACGCGAACTTCACGGCGTTGCCCGGCAGGATGACGCTCAACGCCAGCCCGGTCGCCCCGACCAGCGCCGGCCCGACCACGTGCCAGGTCAGGGCGTTGCCCTGGGCGTTGGTGCGGGCGGCGTGGCGGGGGACCCACCACAGGGCGACGGCCGTGGCGACCCACGGGATGATGTTCAGGAAGCCGTTGGTGAGGTTCGAGACGCCGAAGCCCTTGACCACCGTGGGCAGCCAGTAGCCGAGCCCGTAGGCGGCCAGCGGCAGCGATACGTAGACCCCGGCGAGCATCAGCACGCGCTTGTCGAGGAGCGCCGCGAAGGGGTTGCCGTGATCCACGAGGCCGCCGCCCTCGCGCTCGGCCCGGAGCGTCCGAGCGAGCCAGTCGCGCTGGTCCTGGGACAGCCAGGGCGCCGTCTCGGGGCCGTTCGGTAGGACCAGCAGCACGATCGCGGTCATCACGATCGCCGGCGCCCCGGTGGCCAGGAACACCCATTGCCAGCCCGCCAGCCCCAGGACCCCGTCGAGGCCGAGCAGCGCCCCGCCGATCGCCGCCCCCACCGCGTTGGCCACCGCGCTGGCGATCATGAACCAGCCGATCATCCGAGCCCGGTGCTCCTGCGGGAACCAGAGGGTCAGCGCGAACAGCACGCCGGGGAAGAAGCCGGCCTCCGCGGCGCCGAGCAGGAAGCGCAGCACGTAGAACATCGCGGCGTTCTGGGTGAAGCCGAGGAGGAGCGTGACGATGCCCCAGGTGAACATGATCCGGGCGAACCAGACCCGTGCGCCGACCCGCTCGAGGAACACGTTGGCGGGCACCTCGAACAGGAAGTAGCCCAGGAAGAACAGCGACGCGCCGAGGCCGTAGGCGGTCTCGCTGAGACCCAGGCTGCCGACCATGTCCAGCTTGGCGTAGGACACGTTCTGCCGGTCGATATACGCGATCAGGTAGAGGAGGCCGAGCAGCGGCATCAGCCGCAATGTCACCGTGCGGACGGTGCTCTCGGCGAAATCTTCCCCAGCCGGGGATTGCGTGGGGGGCATCTGGCGTTTCCTCTGGGTCCGTGCGGCCCCTCGTGGCGAGGGCCGGCATTACACAGAGTAATCCCTGGCCCGGCCCTCGCCTACCGGGCAAGCGCCAGCAGCCGGTCGCAGTCGACATGGGCCGCGATGTGTCGCGCCAGGCCGTCGAGCGCCGCCTCGACCCCGGCCTCGTAGCCCGCCCCCTCCGAGACCGTGCCGAGGCGGGCGAGCCAAGCCCCGCGCTGGGCATCGTGTGCGAACAGCCCGTGCACGTAGGTCCCGGCCACAAGCCCGTCCGCCGAGACCGCCCCGTCGGTGCGCCCGTCGGAGAGCCGCAGCAGCGGCCGGGCCGCGTCGGGGCCGTGCGTGGCGCCGATATGCATCTCGTAGCCCGAGAACGGCACCGCATCGGACAGGCTCGTGCCGGTGGCTTCGGCAAGGCGCTTGTCCGGTGTCATCACGGTATCGACGTCGAGGAGCCCGAGCCCCGGCACCGTGCGGGGCGCCCCCTCGATCCCGTGCGGATCGGCGAGGCTGCGCCCCAGCATCTGGTAGCCGCCGCACAGGCCGAGCACCCGCCCGCCCCGCCGGACATGGGCGCGCAGATCGACGTCCCAGCCCTCGGCCCGGAAGAAGTCCAGGTCGTCGATGGTGGTCTTGGAGCCCGGCAGCAGGACCAGGGCGGCGTCCGCCGGGATCGGCGTTCCGGGGCGCACCAGCACCACCGACACCCCGGGCTCGGCCCGGAGCGGGTCGAGGTCGTCGAAATTGGCGATGCGCGGAAGCACCGGCACCGCCACCGTAACGGTCCCGGCCGGGCGCGGCCCGGAACTCGCCAGCCCGAGCACGTCCTCGGCCGGAAGGCGCGCGGCCGCGGGGAAGTGCGGCACGAGGCCGAGCGGCGCCCAGCCGGTCCGCTCGGCGATCAGCCGCATCCCGTCGGCGAACAGGCTCGGGTCGCCCCGGAAGCGGTTGACGATGAAGCCGGCGATCATCGCGGCGTCGGCGGGATCGATCACCGCCCTTGTGCCGACGAGGCTGGCGATCACTCCGCCCCGGTCGATGTCGCCGACCAGCACCACCGGCGTGTCGGTGGCCCGGGCAAAGCCCATATTGGCGATGTCCCCGGCCCGGAGGTTCACCTCGGAGGCCGAGCCCGCGCCCTCGACCAGCACGAGATCGGCCTCCGCGGCCAGGTGCGAAAAGCTCTCCAGGACGGCGGGCATCAGCCGGGGCTTCCAGGCCTGGTAGTCGCGGGCCTTCACGGTGGCGACCATCCGCCCCTGCACCACCACCTGGGAGCCGACCTCGCTCTGGGGCTTGAGCAGGACCGGGTTCATGTGCACGGACGGCGCCACCCGGGCGGCCCGGGCCTGGAGCGCCTGGGCCCGGCCGATCTCGCCGCCATCCGGCGTGACGGCGGCGTTGTTCGACATGTTCTGCGGCTTGAACGGCCGCACCGCCAAGCCCCGGTCGGTGAAGGCGCGCGCCAGCCCCGCCACGAGCAGCGACTTGCCGACATCGGAGCCGGTGCCCTGGATCATCAGGGCCTTCTTGCGCGTGGGCTTCAGAACTCGATCCCCTCCTGAGCCTTCACGCCGGCCGAGAAGTGGTGCTTCACGCTGCCCATCTCGGTGACGAGGTCGGCGGCCTCGATCAGGGCCGGTTTGGCGTTGCGGCCGGTGACGACCACGTGCAGGTCCGGCCGGCGCGCCTGCAGCGCGGCGACCACGGCATCAAGGTCGAGATACTCGTAGCGCAGGGCGATGTTGAGCTCGTCGAGGACGAGCAGGCGGATCGTGGGATCGGCCATCAGGCCCTCGGCCACGTCCCAGGCGTGGCGGCAGGCGGCGATGTCCCGGGCCTTGTCCTGGGTCTCCCAGGTGAACCCCTCCCCCAGCGTGTGCCAGGCGACCTTGTCGCCGAACACCGCGACCGCGTGGCGCTCGCCGGTATCCCAGCCGCCCTTGATGAACTGGACCATGCCAACCCGCCAGCCGCGACCCAGCGCCCGCAGCATCAGCCCGAGCGCCGCCGTGCTCTTGCCCTTGCCGGGGCCGGTATGGACCATGAGCAGGCCCTTCTCGACGGTCTTGGCTGCCACCTCGGCATCCTGCACGGCCTTGCGCTTCTCCATCTTCTCGCGGTGGCGGGTCGCGTCGTCGCTCATGCGGAGGCTCCGGGAATGAGGGCTTGTACGGGGGCTTGCGGCTTCACCACGAGCGGCAGGCCCGCCACGGTGAGCACGACCCGGTCGGCCCGGGCGGCGAGCCGCTGGTGCAGGCGCCCGGCCTCGTCGCGGAAGCGGCGGGCGAGGGCGTTGTCCGGCACGATCCCGAGCCCGACCTCGTTGCCGACCAGCACCAGCGGACCCGGCGCCCGCGCGCAGGCGGCGATGAGCCGCGCCACCGCGTCCTCCAGGTCGGCTTCGGCCAGGATCAGATTGGTGAGCCACAGGGTGAGGCAATCGACCAGGACGGCCCCCTCGGCCTCGGCAACCGCCTCCGGCAGAGCGAGCGGAACGTCGCGGGTCCGCCACGCTCCGGTGCGCCGGGCGCGGTGCTGGGCGATGCGCGCGACCATCTCGCCGTCGAACGCCTGCGCGGTGGCGAGGTAGAGCCACGGGCCGGGGCAGGCCTCGATCAGCCCCTCCGCGTAGGCGCTCTTGCCGGAACGCGCCCCGCCGAGGACGAGGGTCATGCGGGGCGGGATCTGCGGCATGCCCCTCCATCGCCCCAACCCGTCCCGGGGTCAAACCCGAGCCCGCGTGCGGATCGACGGTTGCCGGACGCGCCGCCGCCGACTATAGAACCCCGGCCTAGCCAAAGCGCCCTTCGTCTAGCGGTCCAGGACGTCGCCCTTTCACGGCGAAAACACGGGTTCGATTCCCGTAGGGCGCGCCAAGGTTTTCAATTACTTAGCGGAATTCGCAGTAGGCAGTGTCCAGTTTGTGTCCTGCCGACGGGGCCGGATAGCATCGAACGCGATTGGCTATGATCGGCCGATGGCATGAAGCCGGCTCGTACTGACGAGATGTCGCGCTGACTCAAGCTTACTCGTCACCCCGTGATGGTTGTGGAAACCGAATCAGCAGGCTGGCCGCTGACAAAGAGCTGCGGTTAGGCTCAAGCTTCGGGCGCTGTGCAGAAAGCCGCGGCCCCTTGGAGAGCCAAGCCTGGGTCGTCCGCCACGTGAGCCATCCCCTCGACAACATTGCCGCCGTGCTCGAAGGCACAGGTGACTATCGCGTGCTGCGCCGGCTGGAGCCGCTGGCGGACCGCCCGGAGGCGCCGGACGAGCCGACGTTCGTCGGCCTCGTCGTCGACGTGGAGACCACCGGTACCGACTTCGCCGCGGACGAGGTGATCGAGCTCGGTATCCTGAAGTTCGAGTACGGTTTGAGCGGGCGGATCTACCGCGTGCTCGACACCCTCAACCAGTTGCACCAACCCTTGAAACCGATCCCGTCCGAAATTGCTCGCCTGACCGGCATCAGCGATGCCGATGTCGCCGGGCAGCAGATCGACGACGCGGCCGTGGCGCGAATTGCGGCTGACGCCGCGGTGGTGATCGCGCACAACGCCAGCTTCGACCGGCAAATGTGCGAGCCGCGCTGGCCGGTGTTCCAGGAGAAAAACTGGGCTTGCTCCTGTCACCAGATCCCCTGGCGGGCTGAAGGCCATGAGGGCATGAAGCTCGGCTACCTGCTGACCGACTACGGCTTCTTCCACCGTGGGCATCGCGCGATCGACGACTGCCACGCTCTGCTCGCGCTGCTCGCCAAGCCGCTGCGAATTTCCGGCACGCTGACGCTGTCGGCTCTGCTGGAGACTGCCAGAAAGCCTACCGTGCGGCTGTGGGCCCAGGGCTCGCCGATCGAAACCAAGGACCTGCTGAAGGCCCGCCGCTATCGCTGGAGCGGCAGCCGTCGCTGCTGGTATGTCGACCTCGACGAGGATCAGATCGAGATCGAGCACGGATTTCTGGCTGGGCACATCTATCGTCGGCCGGTCACAGGGCTGCCGGCTGATCGGTTCACCGCTCGCGACCGCTTTTCCGCGCGAACTGATCCAGACCGCTAATCCGAGCGTGGCGGCCCGGCGTCCGGGCACGCTTGCGCAGGAGGTCCGGTCATCTCAGCTGGGCCTCGTCGAGATGCACACCTCTCGATGTCCCTTCTTTGAATCACGCGAAGCGAGCCACCCTGCTCGGAACTCACCCACGATCTTGCGGAGTTCGCTGGGGCCGGTTCGGGCAAGCGATTCGCGAACTGGGAGGCCTGCACCCTGTCCCGGGGCCTGCGCCTGCTTGCCGGCACCGGGCGGCGCGACCGCAAGGCGGATGCCGCGTCTGATCGGCCCCCATTGAAGTGGCTCTTCGCCAAGTTTGGTGGATCATGCTGCGAGGAGGAAGCGGCGACGCAGGAGGTCGAGCTTGGCGCGGCCGTACATGGAGCGCTTGAGCAGCTTGAGGCGGTTGACCTGCCCCTCGTCCTGTCCGCTGCTCCAGGGCAGGCGAAGGCCGGCGCGGACCGCGGCCCCGTCCTGACCGAGGCTTGCAGCGAAGCTCTCGACCTGCACGCCGCAGGCACGGGCGTCGAAGAGCCAGGCGTCGAAGGTGGTGATGATGCCGGGCTTGGCCGGCGCCGCGCCGCAGTGGCTGCGGACGATTCGACAGAACCGCCGGCCGAGGTCGACGACCTTGGCAGCCTCGTCATCCTGCAGCACGCGCGCGGCCACAGAAGCGGCGTCGAGGTCGAGATCATCTGGCTCGCGCAGGAGGTGCCACGACAACTGCTTCGGCGAGGGCAGCAGCGGCGGTGACGGTGGCGTGGCCTGCACCATGGGCGATGGCGTCTGAAGGCGCCGGATTGTGGTCGTGCCCGGCCGCGTAAGCCGCTCGGATAGCCAGCGCCGGATCTGCTTCACGGTGCCGGGGAAGCCGCAGACCCGCAGCTCGCGCCAGAGCTGCGCGGCGTTCTCGCAGCCCTCGCCGTGGCGGGCGTGCAGGTGGTCGAGATGAGGATTGAGGATGCTGCGCCCCGGCCCGCGCCGGCCATGGCGTGGGAAGCGCTCGGCGAAGGCGTACTTGCGCACCGTGGCGGCGCCAAGCCAGTCTCGCGGTTGATGCGCCGAAGCGACTGCCCGGCTGCGCGGCGGCGACGGACGTCGTCGTAGAGCCTCTCCCACCGACCGACCGCCGCGGCACGGGCGAGCGCCTCGGCGGGTGCGCGTGGATAGGCTCTGGTGCGCCGGGTCGAAGGCGCTGGCGCCGTGATCGGCGGCGACAGCTTCAGGCGCGGGTGTACACGGGCGAGCCAGCGCTCGATCATCTGGCGGGTGTTGAGCAGGAGATGCCACCGGTCGGCGGCTGGCTGTCCGCCGAGTGCAAGACCGGTTCGGGCCTGCGTGTCGGCCAGTCGGCGGGTGCGCTGGGCATGGCGGGCGAGCAGCTTCGGGAACCACTCGGCGAAGGTGCGGCGGGGGCAGGCCGGGTCGCGGCAGTAGAAGCGCCGCACCTCCAACTGCAGCCGAACAGCTTTGCCGCTGGCCGGCAGATCGGCAGGCCGTCGCTGATACCGACTATGCACCGAGGTGCTGACCGCCCGGCACATTGGGCAGCAGGCGTGGTCGTGCTTTGCTTCGGCGACGAGGGTGATCGCAGTGGGGCCGTCCCGCGTGACACGGACGAGGCGGCAGCCGGGCACAGGGAAGAGCTGGGTCATGCCCCAATCTGCGAGGCAGACTCGACCGCGCCAAGACCTCAGCCGTCACGCGCCTCGATCCACGAAACTCGGCGATGAACCACTTTTCAGGGGGCGGATCAGTTGGAGGTTGATGCAGGGGAATCACGCCGGTCGTCATGGCGACATACGTAGGAATGTTTGGAACGACCGCACACTCAGGCGTGGGGCGAAGGGTGTCGAGATCCGTCATGGAAGGATTTGTGAAAAGGCACCTGACCGCCCCCTCGCCTCGACCTCCCCCGGCGATCGCCGGCGCGCCGCCCTCAGGCCTCCCCGCGGACCCTTCGCGGGAGCGTGACCGTCGCGGGCATCAGGGTTGCGAGCCGCCGTAGCCCATCCTCGATGCGTTCCGTGCGGATCGAGGCGAACCCGAGCCGGAAGCAGGCTATTCCCGCCCGCGGGTCGGCGAAGAAAATGTCGCCCGGCTCGATCAAGACGCCGTGCTGCCGCGCCGCCGCGGCGAGATCTCGCGCGTCGAAGGCTGGCGGCCCCTCCACCCAGAAGCTCGTTGCGCCCGCATCGCGGCGCCAGCGACATCCCGGCATCAGTTCGGTCAGCAGCCCATCCACCAGTTGCGCGCGTTCGGCCAATATCGCGGCGGTGCGGCGCAGATGGGTTCGATAGTGTCCCAGCGCCACGAACATCGCCGTGGCGCGCTGGTTGTTCGACGGCGGATGCCGCAGCATCAGGCGTCTCAGCACCCGCAGTTCGGCTATCACGGCACGGGGCGCCACCACGTAGCCGACCCGCAGACCTGGGGCGAGGACCTTGGAGAAGCTGCCCACGTAGACGACCCGTCCGTCCGTATCCAAGCTTTTCAGGCAAGGGATCTCGATCCCGCTCTCGAACGACAGGTCGGCGTCGTAGTCATCCTCGACGAGGACCACGTCATGTCGGCCGGCGACCTCCAACAAGGTCCGTCGCCGGGAGAGCGGCATGATGGCGGTGGTCGGGCACTGATGGCCCACGGTCACGAACGCGATCTGGCAGCGTGCGAACGCCGCGTCGGGCACGAGGCCCGAGCCGTCGACCGGGAGTGCCTCTAGGCGCGACGTCCTCATGCGGACCATGTTGCGAATGTCGGGATAGCCCGGATCCTCGATGCCGACAGACGAGTTCGGGCCGACGAACAGTTGCACCAGGAGCCAAAGCGCCTGCTGTGAGCCGATAGTGATCATGATCTCATCGGCACTCGCCAGGATGCCGCGGCGGGGAAGCACCTGGAGGCGCAACTGCTCGATGAGGTCTTGATCGTCCTCGTCTACCAAGTCGCCTGCCCAGACGTTGATCTCAGCGACGCTGCATGCCGCACGGACGCTCTCGCGCCAGTCGTTTGCTGGAAACAGTGTTGGGTCGAACTGTCCGAAGACGAACGGGTATGGATAGTTGATCCAGTCGCGCGGCTTGGTGATCTGCTGCATTTCCGAAGGACGAACGGCGAATCGCGCCGACCAGCCCTGAGCCGATTCGAGTCTGCATAGCTCTGCCAGCGGCGGCGCGCGCTCGGCGGCAACGAAGATCCCGCTGCGCTGGCGTGCCACGAGGAAGCCCTCGTTGATAAGCTGCTCGTAGGCCGACACGACGGTGTTGCGGGCGATGCCCAGCAGAACCGACAGCTGTCGGCTCGAAGGCATGCGAACTTCCGGCGGCAGGTTGCCCGCCTCGATCGCCGCCACGATCGTGCGGCGTATCTGCACGTTCAACGCCAAGCCGTTCCGGCTCAATCCTCCGAACAACTGTGCCCACGCCAGGTTACCGTGAGCCAAAGCCATGTCTCTTCTCGATCTTTAGCGGGAAGCCGGCGTGCGGGTTGGCTGCGCCTGTAACGAACGCTAAGGCAGAGGCGCGACTTTGTCATGGATGGATCAAGCTACCCGAGGTGCCCCATGGACCTGAACCGGGCAGCCGCCGGGACGATGGCGACCGGCGACTGCGGGTCGGCGCGGCGACTGGCAAGCCACGGGACGGGGAATTTCAGCAAATCCCGGGCGCGGCACGGTGGGTTCCTCGTGAGCCATGACCGTCCAGATCGGTCAGGTTTGGCAGCGCGCGAACGCCTGGCAAGCGGTGTTGGCAGGGGGCCGGTTCGACGGATTCCGCGATGACCGGTGCCTTGTTGCGGCACTAGTACTACTGTGTCATGAATTTTTGTTGGCAACAGGGACATCGGTGCAGGGAACGAACGAGAGCCCGTGTTAGCCTCAGGCGCAAGGTTGCGATGGAGTCAGGCACGTGTCGCTCGGGCCGGATCGGGAGCACCGCGGGGTCTATAACTGGCGGGTAGGGCAAGCGCTTGCCGTTCGGTGAACTCTGGTTCCGAGGGGGGAAAGCGGTCCCGCTCGGAGACCAGGAACCCGTAGGCCGCGATGCATAGGCTGGCGTGATGATGGAAGCCCCGCCAGCTTCGCCCCTCGTAGTGGCCGAGCCCAATCTCCTGTTTGAGCTCTTGGTAGTCCCGCTCGATACGCCAGCGCAGCTTCGTCCGGCCGACCAACACGGCCAGGGGCGTCTCTGCCGGCAGGGTCGAGAGCCAGTATTTGGTTGGCGCATCCTCGTTGTCCGGCCACTCGATCAGGACCCACTCCTCGGGACGTGGCTCGTGTCGCAGCTCATCCCGTTGCGCCGGACGCGCCCGCACGGCCGCAAACCGCGAGGTCAGCAGACCGTTCGTGCCAGCGCGCCATGTGACACGCTGCCAAGCGGCCTCCGGCAGAGATCGGGCCAGCTTTTCTGCCGAGAGTGGCTTTTGCTCAGGGCTCCGTCGCACCCGGGTGGGTGGGCGCCCGCGCCCGCTCCAGGGTTTGGGCGGCAGGGGTGCCGTTCCGGGAGGCCACAGGCTCGTCGAGGACTGAACACCCACACTGTAGGACAAGCCCAACGCCGTCAGCGCCGTGCGGAAGGCCGTGTCGATCCCGTATCCGGCATCTG
>NZ_VRVA01000115.1:0-14966 GCF_008039945.1 Methylobacterium sp. WL64 | reverse complement strand
GGGCCGGGGGCTCGGGCGTCGAAACCGCGGCCGGCGGCGGCTCGGGCGCGGGTGTCGGCGGCTGGAGCTGCTGGGCGGCCGGCGGGACTGGAGAAACAGGCGGTGCGGGCGGAACAGGTGCAGGGGCCGAAGGTGGAGGCGCGGCCGCCATCAGAGCGGCCATGGGATCCACCGGCTCAGGCGCCAGCGCGGACGGTGCGGGCGTCACCGCCGAGGCGGGGCGCGCCAGCGCGGCCTGGAGCTGCCGCGCCATATCGTTGAGCACCGCCGGATCGACGGAGCGCCGCTCGGTCGGGACGGCCAGACTTGGAGCGGCAAGGTTCGAAGCAGCAAGGCTCGAAGCAGCAAGGCTCGAAGCGGCAAGGCTCGGAGGGGTCGGAGCGGACCGGACGGGCTCGTCGCGCTCAGGGGCGGCCTCCGGCATGCGCTCGGAGGCGGGATTGGCGCGCGGCTCGGCCAGCGGCGGCGCGGTGCGGCTCAGGATCCGCCGGGGCGAGAACGTCTCACGGAGCGGCGGCGAAGGGGCGGAGGCTTCGGCTGCGCGGGGCTGCGGGACGGCCGGGGCCGAGACCTCCTGGCCCGGCTCGTCACCGCCCAGCAAGCCGACATCGAGCGGGAAGGTGACCGCCGGGGCGGCGGCGGAGCGCGGCACCGGCGGCGGCACCACGACCGGCATCTCGAAACCGGGATCGAACAACGGCTCGGAGCGGCGGCCGGCGATCTCGGCGAGCGCCCGGGGCGGCTCGGCGAGGCGGCCGCCCTGGGCCATCGGATCGGGCAACGGCTCGGCCAGGGGCTCCGACCCGCCATCGGCGCGCAGCGTCGCCTCGGGCAGGGGGCGCTGCGAGCGCTGGATGTTGCGCTCGACCACGACGTCGTTGGGGCCGCCGACCAGCAGCAGGTGCTCGACGTTGTCCCGGCGCAGCAGGATCAGCTGCCGGGCCCGGTCGAGTTCGTAGACATCGACGATGCCGAGCCGCGGCTGGCGCCCGCGGGCAGGGGTGCGTCCGGGCAGCGCCAGGCTGCGTCCGGTCAGGCGGCGCACCGTGAACACGATCGCGGCCAACGCCGTGAAGATGACGGCGAAGATCACGACATACTGGACGATGGGAGAGCCCTCAGAACCGAACACGGATTGCAGCCATTGCAAGATTACGCACTCGCACGTTTCGGCCGCCGCAGGGCCGCGCCCGGCACGAGCCTCGCTCATACCACGCCGGCCGCCCCCCAAGGCAAACGACGTTAAGACTTCGTTAACAGGCTCTTAAGTTTAGCGCCATCGAGACAAGAGGTTGTGAAGGACCGGGCGCCGCCATCCCGGGGAACGTCGCCGCGGCCCCGTCCGCGAGCGCCCGACGCGGCGGTTGGCGATCCCCCGACCGGTTTCGCACGCTTAACGGTGCGTTAACCATGGAGGCGGCAGATTTTGCCGAGCCCGCTCGAACCGACGGGGCATCGCGCACCCGGAGGCGACCATGGCCCTGACCGACCTGCCCGTCCTGGGGATGCTGCGCACCCGGATGCAGTGGGCGCAGGCGCGCCAGGGGCTGATCGCCGAGAACGTCGCCAACGCCGACATGCCGGGCTTCAAGCCGCGCGACCTGGCCGAGCTGCGCTTCGACCGGGCCACCGGCACTGCGGTTAACACCTCTCCGGGCCTGGCGCTGACCAGCCCCGCCCACCTCGCGCCTCCCGGGCAATCCGAGGCCGGGGCCGACGCCAAGGGCGCCAAGCGCTTCGAGATCCGGCCGAACGGCAATGCGGTCAACCTCGAGGACGAGATGATGAAAGCCGGCGACAACCAGTCCGACTACCAGCTCGCCGCCTCGCTCTACCAGCACAGCCTGACGACCCTGAAGATCGCCATCGGCAAGAGCTGAACGTTTCGGACACCGATCGATCGGACGCGCCGTCGAAACGCGCGGCGGAAAAGGGGCCCTGAGCCATGGAATTCAGCAAGTCCCTCACCGTGGCCGCCGCCGGCCTCAAGGCGCAGTCGGGCCGGATGCGGATCATCGCCGAGAACATCGCCAACGCCGATTCCGCGCCGGCCTCGGCCGGGACCGAACCCTACCGCCGCAAGATCCCGTCCTTCACCAGCCACATGGACCCGGAGACCGGGGCCAAGCTGGTGGAAGCGGGCCGGGTCCGGCGCGACACGTCTGCGTTCCGGACCAAGTACGAGCCCGGCAACCCCGCGGCCAACGCCCGGGGCGAGGTGCAGATGCCCAACGTCAACGCCCTGATCGAGAACATGGACCTGCGCGAGGCCCAGCGCTCCTACGAGGCGAACCTCAACATGGTGACGTCCACGCGCAAGATGCTCTCGCAGACGCTGTCGATCCTGAAGTGAGCCCGCCTGACGTGATCCCGAAGGAAGTCTAGCCGATGGCGACGAGCAATTTCGCGGCCGGCGCCTACGCCGCCGTCCAGGGCATGGCGAACGGCCGCCCGGCCCCGAAAATCCAGTCGGCCAATGAGGCCGGCGGCAACTTCATGCAGATGCTGGGCAGCGCCCTGGACAACGTCGGGGATGCCGGACGGCGGGCCGACGGCCAGGCGATCTCGGCGGCGTCCGGCAAGGCCAACGTCGTCGACGTGGTGACCGCGGTAGCCGAGAGCGAGACCGCCCTGCAGACCATGGTTGCGGTGCGCGACCGCATGATCTCCGCCTACGAAGAGATCATGCGGATGCAGATTTGAGCAGACCTCCCGGACCACCGGATTTCCGCTGCCTTCTTTTTGAGCACGACGCCCCATGACCGGCCTGGCCATCCTCGACGTCGCCCGCGACGGCATCTTCGTCTTCCTCAAGGTGGCCGGCCCCCTGATGCTGGTCGCGCTGGCGGTCGGGCTGATCGTCTCGCTGCTCCAGGCGCTGACGCAGGTCCAGGAGCAGACCCTGATCTACGTGCCCAAGATCGTCGCGGTGTTCGCCGCGCTCCTGCTGATGCTGCCGTTCATCGGCGACGCCATGGCGGGCTACATGATCCGCATCGCCGCCCGCATCGCGGCCGGCGGCTGATGGCGCCCTCCGGCGGGACAGGCGCGGCGCGCACGTGCCATAGGGGCGGCGATGAACCTGCTCCTGCCCGGCATCGCCTCGGCCTACCTGATCGCCTTCGCCCGGGTCGGCACGCTGATCATGCTGATGCCTGGGGTCGGCGAGCAGATGGTGTCGCCGCGGATCCGGCTGGCCTTCGCGCTGCTGACCACGCTGGTGCTGTTCCCGACCGTGCGCCCGCTGCTCGGCGGCACCGACGGGCTGGCGGGGCCCCGGCTGATCGGGCTCCTGTTCGCCGAGACGATCGTCGGCCTGGTCCTCGGCCTGTCGGTCCGGATGGTGCTGGCCGCGCTGCAGACCGCCGGGCTGATCATCTCGCAGCAGCTCGGCCTGGCCTACGCCATGACGGTGGACCCGAGCTACGGCGGCCAGCAGGCGGCGCTCGGCAACTTCCTGTCCCTGCTCGGCGTCACGCTGATCTTCGCCGCCGACCTGCACCACCTCGCCATCGAGGGCCTGGCGCAGAGCTACGTGGTGCTGCCTCCGGACGGGGTCCCGGCCTTCTCCGACGCGCTGATGCTGGCGGTGAAGGCGCTCACCCGGGGCTTCACCCTGGCGGTGCAGATCTCCGGGCCGTTCATCGCCTTCGGGCTGCTGTTCAACCTCGGGCTCGGGGTGCTGTCGCGGCTGATGCCGCAATTGCAGGTGTTCTTCCTGGCGGTCCCGGCCTCGGTGCTCGTCGGCATGCTGATCCTGATGGGCTCGCTCGGCGTCATGATGGGCGTCTTTCTGGACGATCTCGGCCGGTATCTCGGCGAATTCGTCGGGCGCTGAGCGTCCACGCGCACTGAGGTCGAGCAGGGACGATGGCCGAGGGCGCGGAGCAGGAAGACAAGACCGAGGAGCCGACCCAGCGGCGGCTCGATCAGGCGATCGAGCGCGGCGACGTCGCAACAAGCGCGGAAATCAACACCTTCGCGATCCTCGGCGCGTTCACGCTGGCCCTGGTGATCGCGGCCCCGACCATCGCCCAGAACCTGACCCAGGGCCTCAAGGCCTACCTCGCCAACGCCCACACCCTGCCGGACGACGCCACCGCCATGAAGCAGGCGGCGACCCGGGGCCTGTGGCTGTGGCTGGAGGCGGTGGCGGTGCCGGTCGGGATGGCGGCTGCGGCCGGCCTCGCCGCCGGCCTGCTGCAGCACCCGCTGGTCCTCACCGCCCAGACCCTGGCGCCGAAATTCGACCGGATCTCGCCGATGGCTGGGATCAAGCGGCTGATGGGGATCGAGGCCCTGTTCCAGTTCGGCAAGGGCCTCGCCAAGATCGGCGCGGTCGGCATCGTCGGCGCAGTGCTGCTCTGGAACGACCGCGACCGGCTGGAGGTGTTCGCCCGCCTGGATCCGGCCGGCAGCCTGCCCGCGATCCTCTCCCTCAGCCTGCGGCTGCTCGCCGGCATGCTGTGCATGCACCTGGCGATCACGCTGGGCGACGCGCTCTACGCGCGCTTCCGCTGGCGCAAGCGCCACCGCATGTCGAAGGAGGAGATGAAGCAGGAGATGAAGGAGTCGGACGGCAACCCGGAGATCAAGGGCCGCATGAAGCAGATCCGCATGGCGCGGGCGCGGAAGCGGATGATGACGGCGGTGCCGACCGCCACCGTGGTGGTGACCAACCCGACCCACTACGCGGTGGCCCTGCGCTACGAGGCCGGCATGGCCGCTCCGATCTGTGTCGCCAAGGGCGTCGATGCCCTGGCCCTGCGCATCCGCACGGTGGCGGCGGAGCATGGCGTCGCGGTGATCGAGAACCCGCCGCTCGCCCGGGCGCTGCACGCCACGGTGGAGATCGACCGCGAGATCCCGGCCGAACACTACCGCGCGGTGGCGGAAGTCATCGGCTTCGTCCTGCGCCTGCGCCGGCGGGCGGCGTAGGAGCGATTGGCAGGATGTGGGCGTCGGCACGACGATCGCATCCCGTGGGCCCGAAAAGCCACGCTTCCTCCACCTTTTTTTGCAAGGCTGCAGCAAGGCTTGGCGCGACGCGAACGGCGCGACGCGGGTGATGCCGTACCGCCCGTGCCCTGCTATGGCCGGCGGGCCTAACCGGGTGATTGTTCTGGAATGATGCCGATGGCCGACGTCACTGGACCTCCGGCGCCCGCGACGGGCACGCAGATCGCGAACCCGCAGGGGACCGGCTCGATCGACCGCTCGGAGCAGCCGGGCCGGGTCGGGCTGCTGCTCGTGCTCGCCGGCCTGCTGGTCGGGGCCGCCATCGGCCTGTCCTTCGTGGCTAACGAGCAGGCGCAGTCGCTGATCGTCTGGCTGCTGGCCCTGCTGGCGATGGCCGGCGTGTTCTTCCTGTTCGCGCTGGCGATCGGGGCGCTTCAGCTCAGCGGTACCGCGACCCGGGACGACATCACCAAGGGCATCGTCGACGCCTCCCCGGACGGGGCGCTGGTGGTCGAGGATGGCGGCCGCCTGATCTACGCCAACGAGGCCTACCTGCGGGTCGCCGGCGGCGACGCGTTCTCGAACCTCGTACCCGTGGAGCGCATCCTGGTCGGCTCGCCGGAGGTCTCGGAGGCGGTCTACCGCCTGTCGCAGGCTTCGCGGGACGGCCGGGCCCATACCGAGGAGATCCGGATGTCGCCGCCGCTCGGCCCCCAGGCGAACGAGCGCGGCTTCGGCTGGTACCGGGTGTCGGTGCGGCCCCTGGCGCGCCCGCGCCGGGCCGCTTCGCTCTGGACGGTGGCGGACATCACCGCCGAGCGCGAGCGCCAGGAGAACGTCTTCCAGGAGCTCCAGCACGCGATCGATTATCTCGACCACGCCCCGGCGGGATTCCTGTCGATCGATCCGGCCGGCGCGATCGTCTACATGAACGCGACGCTCGCAGCTTGGCTCGGCTACGACCTGGCGAGCGTCGGCCCGGGCGGCCCGCACCTCACCGAGATCGCCCCGGAGGCCGACGTGCTGGTGCGCACCGCCGGCCTGCCCGGGGAGGTCCGCACCGACCGGTTCGACCTCGACCTGCGCCGCCGCAACGGCCACACCCTGCCGGTGCGGCTGTACCACCGCGTCGCCTTCGGCAAGGATGGCAAGCCCGGCTCGTCGCGGACCTTCGTGATCAACCGCTCGGCCGGGGCCGAGACCGACGAGCCGCAGCGCGCCGCCGAAGTCCGGCTCGCCCGCTTCCTCAACAACTCCCCGATCGCCATCGCGACCCTGGACCGCTCCGGCCGGATCGCCCGGGCCAACACCTCGTTCACGCGTCTGTTCGGCACGGTGCCGCGCCAGGTCGACGAGGGCGGTCCGGAGGGGGAGGGCACCCAGGGCGCCGAGCCCAACGTGGCCGATTCGGTGGTCGACCGCGCCTCCCTGGAGGCCGGCCTCGCCCGGGCCGCCAGCGGCCTGTCCGACCCGGAGCCGATCGAGGTCCAGCTCAGCGGCCCGGGGGGCCGCTCGGCCCGGCTCTGGCTCAGCCCGGCCGACAGCAGTGACGCCACCCACAAGGCCGACGAGGCCGAGCGCGTGATCCTGTACGCCCTCGACACCACGGCGCAGCGGCAGCTGGAGCAGCAGGTCGCCCAGGCTCAGAAGATGAACGCCGTAGGCCAGCTCGCCGGCGGCATCGCACACGACTTCAACAACGTCCTCCAGGCGATCATCGGCTACTCGGACCTGCTCCTGGCGAGCCACCGGCCGACCGACCCGGCCTTCCAGGACATCATGCAGATCAAGCAGAACGCCAACCGGGCGGCGGGCCTCGTCCGCCAGCTCCTGGCGTTCTCGCGCCGACAGACCCTGCGTCCGGAGGTGATGAATGTCGGGGAGGGGCTCTCGGAGCTGACCCTGCTGCTCAAGCGGCTGCTCGGCGAGCGCGTCGCCCTGGAGCTGAAGCACGGCCGCGACGTCTGGCCGGTGAAGGCCGACGTCAACCAGTTCGAGCAGGTGATCGTGAACCTGGCGGTCAATGCCCGCGATGCGATGCCGGACGGCGGCAAGCTGATGATCCGCACCGAGAACGTGACCGATCCGGGGCCGATTGCGGCCGTGGAGGGACGCGGCGGCGCACCCGCGGGCGACCACGTCCTGATCGAGGTGCGCGATACCGGCCAGGGCATTCCGGCCGAGCTGATGGAAAAGATCTTCGAGCCCTTCTTCACCACCAAGGAGATCGGCAAGGGCACCGGCCTCGGGCTCTCGACGGTGTTCGGCATCGTCAAGCAATCCGGCGGCACCATCGACGTGCAATCGACCATCGGAGAGGGGACCGCCTTCCGGATCTACCTGCCGCGGCACGTGCCCGTCGCGGAGCCCGAGGAGGCCGCCCCCGCGGTTCCGGCCCTGCCCCGGGCCGACATGCCGGCGACGGCCAAGCCGCCCGGCTCCGTCGATCGCACCGGCACCCAGAAGGCACCGGAGAAGCCGGCCCCGCGCAAGCCCGCTGCCGACCATACCGGGCAGGGGACGATCCTGCTGGTCGAGGACGAGGATCCCGTCCGGGCGGTCAACAGCCGGGCGCTGTCGGCTCGGGGCTACACCGTCCTGGAGGCCGCCTCCGGCCTGGAGGCCCTGGCGATCGTGCGCGAGGGCAGCCAGCCCATCGACCTCGTCGTCTCGGACGTGGTGATGCCCGAGATGGACGGCCCGACCCTGCTGCGCGAGGTGCGCAAGAGCCAGCCGGACCTGAAGGTGATCTTCGTCTCGGGCTACGCCGAGGACGCGTTCCGCAAGAACCTGCCCGAGGGCGAAGCCTTCAACTTCCTGCCCAAGCCGTTCAGCCTCAAGCAGCTGGTCGAGACCGTGAAGAAGACCATGGCGGCCGACTGACGGCGCTCCGGCAAAAAGAGCCCGACCGAGAACCTGAGCGCCGCCCCATCCGGGCGGCGTTCCCATGTCCGGCGGCCTTGCAGAATGAGAACAAAACGGGTACACAAACGCCGTGTTGACGCGCGTTGTGAATGGCGCGCAACCCCTTCATAAGGAGCCCGCCAGATGGCCCAGCCTGCATTGAAAGTGGTCGACATGCCCCCGGTGGACAAGGACAAGTCCAAGGCGATCGACGCCGCCCTGTCCCAGATCGAGCGTGCCTTCGGCAAGGGCTCGATCATGCGCCTCGGCAAGAACGACAAGGTGCAGGAGGTCGAGACCGTCTCAACCGGTTCGATCGGCCTGGACATCGCGCTCGGCGTCGGAGGCCTGCCCCGCGGCCGGGTCGTGGAGATCTACGGCCCCGAATCGTCCGGCAAGACGACGCTGGCCTTGCACACCATCGCCGAGGCCCAGAAGAAGGGCGGCGTCTGCGCCTTCGTGGACGCCGAGCATGCCCTCGACCCGATCTACGCCCGTAAGCTCGGCGTCAATCTCGACGACCTGCTGATCTCGCAGCCGGACACCGGGGAGCAGGCGCTCGAGATCACCGACACGCTGGTGCGCTCCGGCGCCATCGACGTGCTGGTGGTCGATTCGGTCGCCGCGCTGACCCCGCGGGCCGAGATCGAGGGCGAGATGGGCGAGAGCCAGCCCGGCCTCCAGGCCCGCCTGATGAGCCAGGCCCTGCGCAAGCTCACCGGTTCGATCTCGCGCTCGAACTGCATGGTGATCTTCATCAACCAGATCCGGATGAAGATCGGCGTCATGTACGGCAGCCCGGAGACCACCACGGGCGGCAACGCGCTGAAGTTCTACGCCTCGGTGCGCCTCGACATCCGCCGGATCTCGACCCTCAAGGACCGCGACGAGGCGATCGGCAACCAGGTTCGCGTCAAGGTCGTCAAGAACAAGGTCGCGCCGCCGTTCAAGCAGGTCGAGTTCGACATCATGTTCGGCGAGGGCGTGTCGAAGGTCGGCGAGCTCATCGACCTCGGCGTGAAGGCCGGCATCGTCGAGAAGTCCGGCGCCTGGTTCTCGTACAACAGCCAGCGCCTCGGCCAGGGCCGCGAGAACTCGAAGGGGTTCCTGCGCGACAACCCTGAGATCGCCGGCAAGATCGAAGCCTCGATCCGCCAGAATTCCGGCCTCGTCGCCGAGAAGATCCTGGAAAATGCCAAGCCGACCGAGGACGACCTCGACGAAGGCGAGGCCTGACGAACGGCAGACAAGCGGAATGCCAAAGGGCTGGAGCCCTTTGGCAGGGTTCAGCGGGGTTCGAGCCAGTCTCGCGAGCCTCGCAGGGCTCCGCCTTGCACCCGAGAAAGGTCGATGCCCCCTAAAGCTTTGATCGTCCCGGGCCTGGATCGACCGTTCTCGCCCGATCCAGACCACGCCCCAGAAACGACAACGCCCGGCGCGAATCCGGCCCTATGAGGGTCGAGCTTCGTCCGGGCGTTTGTCGTACTGAACGCCGGGTAGGGAAGAAAGCACCGCATCCGGTGCAACGTCCCGACCGCCCAACTTCCAGCTACGTCGAGGCGGACGCGGAAACCCGCAACCGCCGCTTCCCTTGATCAGGCCGCTTCGCCGGCCTCGGCGACCGCGGAGGCCTGGTCCTCGACCAGCTTCCAGGTCTTGGTCTTCGAGAAGGGGCGGCACTCCTCGATGAACACCGTCTGCCCGACCTTGGCGACATTCGCCTCGTCGTGGGCATGGTAGTTCTTCGAGCGGCGCACGGTCTTCTTCATCACCGGGTGAGTGAAGCGACGCTCCACCTTCACCACGATGGTCTTCTCGCCCTTGTCGCTGACGACGGTGCCCTGCAGGACGCGCTTCGGCATGGTGTTCTCCTAAGCCCCTGTCAGCTCTTGGACGCCTGCAGCGTCTTCGAACGCTGCAGGGTGCGGACGCGGGCGATGTCGCGGCGGACCTCACGGACGCGGGCGACGTTCTCGAGCTGGCCGGTAGCCCCCTGGAAGCGCAGGTTGAACTGCTCCTTCTTAAGGTTCAGCAACTCGTCGTTCAGCTGATCCGGCGACAACGCCTTCAGATCAGACACTCTCTGGGTCGACTTCACGATATCCTCCGTTCAGTCGGCGATGCGTTGGACGACCCGCGTACGGATCGGGAGCTTGGCGGCGCCGAGGCGCAGGGCCTCCTTGGCAATGTCCTCGGCGACACCGTCGACCTCGAACATGATCCGGCCCGGATGGACACGGGCGGCCCAGTAATCCGGAGCGCCCTTGCCCGAGCCCATGCGGACTTCGGTCGGCTTCGAGGAGACCGGGACGTCCGGGAACACCCGGATCCAGACGCGGCCCTGGCGCTTCATCTCACGGGTGATCGCGCGGCGGGCCGCCTCGATCTGCCGTGCGGTAACACGCTCGGGCTCGACAGCCTTCAGGCCGAACTGACCGAAGTTCAGCTCGAAGCCGCCCTTGGCCGCACCGTGGATGCGGCCCTTGAACTGCTTACGGAAGCGAGTCTTTTTGGGTTGCAGCATGGCTTCCTACCTTACGCGTGCTCGCGGCGTCCGCGCTCGCGGCCGCCCTCGCCATCGCGCTCACGGCGTCCGCCCGAGCGGCCACCCTCTTCCTGGGCCTTCTTGTCCTGGGCCATCGGGTCGTGCTCAAGGATCTCGCCCTTGAACACCCAGACCTTGATGCCGCAGGTGCCGTAGGTCGTGAACGCCGTAGCGGTGCCGTAATCCACGTCCGCGCGCAGCGTGTGCAGCGGGACCCGGCCCTCGCGGTACCATTCCTGGCGGGCGATCTCGGCGCCGCCGAGACGGCCCGAGCAGTTGATCCGGATGCCCTCGGCACCGAGACGCATCGCCGACTGCACGGCGCGCTTCATGGCGCGACGGAAGGCAACGCGGCGCTCGAGCTGCTGAGCAATCGAGTCGGCCACCAGGGTAGCGTCGATCTCGGGCTTACGCACCTCGACGATGTTGATCGTCACGTCAGCCTTGGTCATCGTGCCGACCAGCTTGCGCAGCTTCTCGATATCCGCGCCCTTCTTGCCGATCACCACGCCCGGACGACCCGAGTGGATGGTGACGCGGCACTTCCGGTGCGGACGCTCGATGACGATCTTCGAAACGGCGGCCTGCTTCAGCTGCTTCATTAGGGCGGCGCGAATGGCGACGTCCTCGTGCATCAGCTTGGCATACTCGCCCTTGCCGGCGAACCAGCGGGAGTCCCAGGTCCGGTTGATACCGAGACGGAGACCGATCGGATTGACTTTCTGGCCCATGAGATCCTCCTTAAGCCGCTTCGGCCTGGCGGACTTCGCGAACCACGATGGTGAGGTTCGAGAAGGGCTTCAGGATACGCGCACCGCGGCCGCGGGCACGAGCGTGGAAGCGCTTGAGCACGAGGGCCTTGCCCACGAAGGCCTGGGTGACGACGAGATCGTCGACATCCAGATCGTGGTTGTTCTCGGCATTCGCGATCGCGCTCTCGAGGCACTTCTTGACCTCGGTCGAGATGCGCTTGCGCGAGAACTGCAGCTCGGCCAACGCAGTGTCGACCTTCTTGCCGCGGATCATCTGCGCCACGAGGTTCAGCTTCTGCGGGCTGACACGCAGCATGCGCGCAACTGCCTTCGCCTCGTTCTCGGGGAGCGCGCGGGGGGTGGCTTGCTTGCCCATCTCAGCGCCTCTTCGCCTTCTTGTCGGCCGCGTGCCCTTGGAAGGTGCGGGTCGGCGAGAACTCGCCGAACTTATGCCCCACCATCTCCTCGGAGACGTAGACCGGGATATGCTTCTGCCCGTTGTGCACACCGAAGGTGAGCCCGACGAACTGCGGGAGAATCGTGGAGCGGCGGCTCCAGATCTTGATGACCTCTGAGCGCGAGGAGCCCCGCGCCGCTTCGGCCTTCTTGAAGAGGTAGCCGTCGACGAACGGCCCCTTCCAGAGAGAGCGTGCCATAGCGATTACTTCTTGCGGTTGTGGCGGCTGGACAGGATGAACACGTCGGTCCGCTTGTTGGACCGGGTCTTCTTCCCCTTGGTCGGCACGCCCCACGGCGTGACCGGGTTGCGGCCGCCCGAGGTACGGCCCTCGCCGCCGCCGTGCGGGTGATCCACCGGGTTCATGGAGACGCCGCGGTTATGCGGGCGCTTGCCGAGCCACCGGTTGCGCCCGGCCTTGCCGAGCGAGATGTTCATGTGGTCCGGGTTGGAGACCGCACCGACGGTCGCGAAGCACTGGCCATGGACAAGGCGCTGCTCGCCCGAGTTCAGCCGCAGCGTCACGTAGCCCTGGTCGCGTCCGACGATCTGGGCGTAGTTCCCGGCCGAGCGGGCGATCGCGCCGCCCTTGCCGATCTTCAGCTCGACGTTGTGGATGATCGTACCCACCGGCATCGAGCCGACCGGACCGGCATTGCCCGGCTTGATGTCGACGTTCTCGCCCGTCACCACCTTGTCGCCCGGCTGAAGGCGCTGCGGGGCTAGGATGTAGCTCTGCTTCCCGTCGGGGAAGTTGATCAGGGCGATGAACGCGGTGCGGTTCGGATCGTACTCGATCCGCTCGACCGTCGCCGTCACGCCGAGCTGCTCGCGACGCTTAAAATCGACGTTGCGCAGCACACGCTTGTGGCCACCGCCGCGGAAGCGAACGGTGATGCGGCCGAGGTTGTTACGGCCGCCGGAGGAGCTCTTGCCCTCCGTCAGCGCCTTCACCGGCTTGCCCTTGTAGAGCTCACGGCGGTCGACGAGCACGAGCTGGCGCAGGCTCGGCGTGACCGGTTTGAATGTCTTCAAGGCCATCGGCTTGGATCCCTAAAACCCGTCCTCAGAGCCCGGTCGTGACGTCGATCGTGTGGCCCTCGGCCAGGGTGACGATCGCCTTTTTCACGTCGGAGCGCTGCCCGCGGAGACCGCGGAAAATCTTCTTCTTGCCCTTGGTCACGAGGGTATTCACCGCCGTGACCTTGACGTCGAACAGCTTCTCGACCGCCTCCTTGATCTGAGGCTTGGTCGCCTTCGGGCCGACCCGGAAGACGACCTTGTTCTGTTCGGTCAGGTTCGTCGCCTTCTCGGTGATGACCGGGGAGACGATGATATCGTAGTGGCGCGGATCGGCACTCATTTGAAACGCTCCTCCAGCGCGTCGACAGCGGCCTTCGTCAGGACGAGCGTGTTGCGGCGCAGGATGTCGTAGACGTTGATCCCCTGCACGGGAAGGACGTCGATCTGCGGGATGGCACGCGCGGCGCGGCCGAAATTCACGTCGACCTCGGCACCGCCGATGATCAGCGCGTTCGAAAGGCCCATCTTGCCGAAGCGCTCGATGAGACCCTTGGTCTTGTGATCCTCGATCTTGATGTCGTCGACGACGATCAGGGTCGAGGACTTGGCCTTGGCCGACAGTGCGTGGCGCAGCGCCAGGGCACGGACCTTCTTGGGAAGGTCGTGGCTGTGGTCGCGAACGACCGGCCCGAAGGCGCGTCCGCCACCGCGGAACTGCGGCGCCGAGGCAGCGCCGTGACGGGCGTTGCCGGTGCCCTTCTGCTTGTACAGCTTCTTGCGGGTGCGGTTCACGTCCGAACGGTTCTTCACCGCGTGGGTTCCGGCGCGCCGCTTAGCGAGCTGCCAGCGAACCATGCGCTGAAGGAGGTCGGCCCGCGGCTCAAGGCCGAAGATTTCCTCGTTCAGGTCGACCGAGCCGGCGCCAGCGCCGTCGAGAGTGGTGATATCGAGCTTCATCAGGCGGTCTCCTCAGCCGCAGGGGCCTCGGGGGCGGTCTGGGCGGACTCGGTAGACGCGCCGTTCTCACGGAACTTGCCCGGCAGCGGAACGTCGGCGGGGAGCTTGCGCTTCACCGCGTCGCGGATCTGGATCCAGCCACCGGCGACACCGGGGACCGCGCCCTCGACCAGGATCAGGCCGCGCTCGGGATCGGTGCGCACGACGCGCAGGTTCTGGGTGGTGACCCGCTCGACACCGAGGTGACCCGGCATCTTCTTGTTCTTGAAGGTCTTGCCCGGGTCCTGACGGCCGCCGGTCGAACCGATCGAACGGTGCGAGATGGACACGCCGTGGGTGGCGCGCAGGCCGCCGAAGTTCCAGCGCTTGATACCGCCGGCGAAGCCCTTACCCGTGGTCGTGCCCGTCACGTCGACGAACTGACCCGGAATGAAGTGGTCCGCGGTGATCTCCGCGCCGACCGGGATCAGCGCGTCCTCGGACACGCGGAACTCGGCGAGCTTCTTCTTCGGCTCGACCTTGGCGACCGCGAAGCGACCGCGCTCGGCCGCCGACACGTTCTTCACCTTGGCCTTGCCCACGCCGACCTGGAGGGCGACGTAGCCGTTCTTTTCGACGGTGCGGTGGGCCACCACCTGGCACTGATCGATCTTAAGCACTGTGACGGGGACATGCTCCCCCGCGTCCGTAAAGACGCGGGTCATGCCGACCTTCTGTGCGATGACGCCTGAGCGCATAGGTCTCTCCCTCGCGCGATGAAACGGTAAGCTCTAAATCCCGGCGGGACTTAGAGCTTGATCTCCACGTCCACGCCGGCGGCGAGGTCGAGCTTCATCAGCGCGTCCACGGTCTGCGGCGTCGGATCGACGATATCGAGCACTCGCTTATGCGTGCGCATCTCGAACTGCTCGCGCGACTTCTTGTCGATGTGCGGCGAGCGGTTCACGGTGAACTTCGCGATATGCGTCGGAAGCGGGATCGGACCCCGGATGGTCGCGCCGGTGCGCTTGGCCGTGGAGACGATCTCCTTGGTCGACGCATCAAGGATGCGGTGATCGAACGCCTTGAGGCGGATGCGGATGTTCTGACCGTTCATAATCCTGAAACCTTGAGAGGGACGGCGGGGGGTGCGAGGACGTGTCCCCGCCGCGCCCTGCTAAGGATGCTATCCTGGCTTAGTCGTTGATGGCGGCGACGACGCCGGCACCGACGGTGCGACCGCCCTCGCGGATGGCGAAGCGCAGCTTCTCCTCCATGGCCACCGGCACGATCAGCGTGACGTCCATGGTCACGTTGTCGCCCGGCATCACCATCTCGGTGCCCTCCGGCAGCTCGCACACCCCGGTCACGTCCGTGGTCCGGAAGTAGA
>NZ_VRVA01000114.1:0-15356 GCF_008039945.1 Methylobacterium sp. WL64 | reverse complement strand
CCGCCCAGGGCCGCGCCCGCGACCGTCCCGGTGGTGTCGGCGGCGATGTCGCTGCCGTCCTTGGCGAGGACGAACGTCAGGTCGGCCGGCCACACGCCCGGCGCGAGGCGCGCGGCCCCGGCCAGGGTCAGGAACGGGGCGAGGTCGGCGGTGGCGGCCCGGATCTCGCCGGCCCCCGGCAGGGCGTCGGACCCCACCAGGATCGGCCGGGCGGTGGCGAGCTTCAAGCCGGCGAGCGTGCCGTTGACGGCCAGCGCCAGGGTGTCGGCGTCCGGCCGCTCGGCGCTCAAGTGCAGCTCGGCCGGCTGCTGCAATCCGGAGATGTCGGTGCGCCCGAACCAGAGTCCCGCCCGGGGGGCCGTGAGGGTCGCGGTTCCGCCCTCGATCCGCGTGCCGCGGCTCGCCAGCGTCAGGTCGAGGGTGCCGCCGCCGGCGCTGCCCTTGATCTGGCTGCGCAGGGCGTCGGACGCGCCGCCCTCCCGATCGAGGGTCACGGCGAGGTCGAGGGGTGCCTCGCGCAGGAACGCGGGCAGCAGGCGGATCTCGCCGACCCAGACCCGTTCGAGCAGGCCGAGCAGCGGGGCCGCCACGGGGGCCTTCAGGCGGCCGGAGACGCGGCCGGTCCCGTCCGCGCCGATCCGGCCGGACAGCTTGGCGCTGGCGCCCGCGAGGTCCGTCACGTCGAGACTGTCGACCACCAGGCTCGACCCGTCCGACTGGATGCTGGCCGCGATCGTGCCGTTGCCGGAGCCGGCCGGCCCGTAGCGCACGTCCTTGGCCTCCAGCGTGAGGGCAAGATCGTGGTCGCGCAGGCTGCCGAGCGTCGTCCCGAGCGGCGGCAGGGCGGCGATGTCGATGCCGCTGGCGCGGATCTGGGCGTCGAACCGCCCGCGCGCGCCGGCTTCCGCGGCGGTGTAGCGGGCGTTGCCGGTGACGCGGGCCGCCCCCAGCGCGAGGCGCAGGTTGCGCACGGACAGGCTGGAGGCGGCCGCCGCGAGGTCCGCCGCGGCCTCGACCCTGCGCCCGTCGAGGAGCGCGGTCAGGGGGCCCTCGACGCCGAGCCGGCGCAGGTAGCGCCCGAGCGGGTCGGAATCGGCCGCGACCAGCGCCACGGGACCGGTGAGGCGCAGCGGCGCCGCCTCGACCTGGCCGCTGACGGTCAGGGTCGCGTCGCCGGGTCCGGTCGCGGTCAGGCGGCGCAGCAGCAGGCCGCCCGCGCGCTCGACGGTGCCGGCGAGCGCGAGGTTCGACCATTCCTCGCCGCCCAGAACCGCGCCGCCCACCGACAGGTCGAGGTCGAGCATGGCCGGCAACCCGGCCCCGGCGCCCGGCAGCCCGCGGCCGATCAGGTTCTGGCCCTCCGGGGAGGTCAGGAAGGCGTCGAGGTCGAGCCGGCGGGCCTCCAGGGTCAGACCGGCGCGCCATTGGCGCAGGTCGAGCCGTCCGGTGCCGCCCAGGCGCAGCGCCCGGCCGCCCGGATCGATCGCCAGCTCGACGCCCTCGAACCGGACCTGGGTGCCCCGGGCCTTGAAGCTCCCGCCGAGGGAGAACGGCAGGTAGGGGCCGGCCGCCTGGGTCGGCGGCCCGACCACCAGGCGGGCCGAGCCTTCCGATTCGATGACCGCCCCGTCGGACTCGGTGGGGACGAGGCCCAGCCGGGCGTCGGCCTCGAAGCGGGGATGCGCGTCGCCGCCGCCGGCGATCTTCACGGCGAGCCGCCCGTCCGCCCCGGGGGTTCCGCTCACCGCCCGGAACGGGACGCCGCCGCTGGTGCCCTCGACCCGCCACGGCCCGACGAGCGCGGGGGTCTGCAGGTGCAGGTCCTGGACGTAGAGCTGGTCGGTCCGGCCGGTGGCCGGCACCTGGGTGGTCACCAGGAATTGCTGGACGTGCAGGTCCTCGATGGCGAAGTCGCGGGCGCGCAGGGCCTCGCCGAGATCGGGCGGGATCCGCAGGGCCTCGCTGGCCACCACCGGGAGCTTGATCTCGGCCCGTCCGATTCGCGTCTCGGTGAAGCGGAACTCGCCCTTCAGCAGTGGCGTCAGGGCGATCTCGGCCTTGACGAAGCGGGCGTCGAGGGTCGGGCGGGCCGGGTCGGCCCCGAGATGCAGGCGGTCGATCCGCAGCCGCGGCGAGGGCAGGAGCCGGACCTCGATCCGGCCGTCGGTCCGGGCCGGCACCCCGAGGGACCGGGTCAGGCCCCGGTCGACGAGCGCGCGCTGGGCCTGCCAATCGATGACGGGCGGAACGGCCAGAGCCGCGACGAGAACCAGGATGACGGCGCCCGCCAGCGCGGTCAGAAGATCACGCACGCTACCCGTTCCGCACTCTTTTCCGCGCGGGCCGGCACCATCGCGATGCCCCGCCGTCGCGTGCCCCCCTGGGCAACCTGTCACCGGCCATAGCACGATAAGTCCCGGACGGCGCCAGAGGCGCTGCCGGCCGCGCCCCGCACGGGCGATCCCCCCTCGGAGCCGCAGCGGCTCCGGACCGAATGGCCTCGACGCCGTTCGCGATTTGGTCCAGGGAAGCGGAATGCAGAATGGCCCGCACGCGCAGCCCGCCGGGGACGGCGCTCCGACCTCCATCGCCGCCCGCGCCATGGGCGCCCTCCGGCGGGACGCCGCCGCCTATCTCGAAGGGCTCAACCCCGAGCAGCGCCGCGCCGTCGAGGCGACGGAAGGCCCGGTGCTGGTGCTGGCCGGGGCCGGCACCGGCAAGACCCGGGTGCTGACCACCCGGATCGCCCACCTGATCGCCACCGGCCGCGCCCGCCCGTTCGACATCCTGTCGGTGACCTTCACCAACAAGGCCGCCCGGGAGATGAAGCTCCGGATCGGCGCACTGATCGGCCCCGCCGGCGAGGGCATGCCCTGGCTCGGCACCTTCCACGCCATCGGCACCAAGATCCTGCGCCGGCATGCCGAGCTGGTCGGGCTGAAGTCGGACTTCACGATCCTGGGCACCGACGACCAGCTGCGCCTGATGAAGCAGGTGATCGCCGACCAGAACATCGACGAGAAGCGCTGGCCGGCACGCGCCCTGGCCCACACCATCGACGGCTGGAAGAACCGCGGCCTGTCGCCCGAGCAGGTGCCGCCGGGCGAAGCCGCGTCCTTCGCGTTCGGCAAGGGCGGCGCGCTCTACACCGCCTACCAGGCCCGGCTCGCCACGCTGAACGCCGTCGATTTCGGCGATCTTCTGCTCCTGTGCCTCAAGCTCTGGCGCGAGAACCCGGACGTCCTGGCCACCTACCAGGACCGGTTCCGCTACATCCTGGTCGACGAGTATCAGGATACGAACGTCGCCCAGTACCTGTGGCTCAGGCTGCTCGCGCAGACCCGCAAGAACATCGCCTGCGTGGGCGACGACGACCAGTCGATCTACGGCTGGCGCGGCGCCGAGGTCGACAACATCCTGCGGTTCGAGCACGATTTCCCGGGCGCCGTGGTGGTGCGGCTGGAGCGCAACTACCGCTCCACCGGGCACATCCTGGCCGCCGCCTCGGGCCTGATCGCCAAGAACGAGAGCCGGCTGGGCAAGACGCTGCGCACCGAGGACGAGCCGGGCGAGCGCGTCACCGTGACCGGCGCCTGGGATTCCGAGGAGGAGGCCCGCCAGCTCGCCGAAGCGATCGAATCCCTGCAATCCAAGCAGCACCCCCTGTCGGAGATCGCCGTGCTGGTGCGGATCTCGGCGCAGATGCGCGAGATCGAGGACCGGTTCGTCCAGCTCGGGCTGCCCTACCGGGTGATCGGCGGTCCGCGCTTCTACGAGCGGGCCGAGATCCGCGACGCGCTGGCCTACCTGCGCGTCACCATGAACGTCAGCGACGACCTCGCCTTCGAGCGGATCGTGAACACGCCCAAGCGCGGCCTGGGCGACGCCACCCTGCAGCAGCTCCACACCTTCGGCCGGGCCAACCGCCTGCCGCTGCTGATCGCCGCCCAGCGCCTGTGCGAGACCGACGAGCTGAAGCCCCGGGTCCGCGCCACCCTGCGGGCGCTCACCGAGAGTTTCTCGCGGTGGGCCCGGCTGGTGGAGACCCAGCCGCACAGCGAGGTCGCCCAGACCATCCTGGAGGAATCCGGCTACACCGAGATGTGGCAGAAGGACCGCTCCGCCGACGCCGCCGGCCGCCTGGAGAACCTGAAGGAATTCGTCCGCTCGATGGAGGAGTTCCCCGACATGGCGGCCTTCCTGGAGCACGTCTCCCTGGTGATGGAGGCCTCCGAGGCCGAGGGCGCCGAGCGGGTCTCGCTGATGACGCTCCACGCCGCCAAGGGCCTGGAATTCGACACCGTGTTCCTGCCCGGCTGGGAGGACGGCCTGTTCCCCAACCAGCGGGCGCTCGACGAGAGCGGCCGGGCCGGCCTGGAGGAAGAGCGCCGTCTCGCCCATGTCGGTCTCACCCGGGCGCGCAAGCGGGCGAAGCTGTCGTTTGCGGTCAACCGGCGGATCCACGGCCTGTGGTCCTCGACCATCCCGTCCCGGTTCATCGACGAATTGCCGGAATCGGCCGTCGACGTGGTCGAGGCGCCCGCGCATTTCTCGGCCGGCGCCTCGCGGTTCGACCGCAACCCGACGCCGTTCGGATCGAGCTACGGCACGCCCGGCTGGCAGCGCGCCCAGGCCAACACCGCCTCCGGCGCCGGGAGCCGGTCCGGCTTCGGCACCGCGCCCGGCGGACGGTCGGGCGGCCCGCGCCAGATCGAGGGCGAATTGATCGCCAAGTCGAGCGGTACGCCGTCGGCGTTCCAGGACGGCCAGCGGGTCTTCCACATGAAGTTCGGCCCCGGGACCATCGCGGGCGTGGACGGCAACAAGCTCACCGTCGACTTCGACAAGGCCGGCCGGAAGATGGTCCTCGACAGCTTCATCCAGGCTGGATCGAGCTAGCCCCGCCGACCGGGCCCGGGCGTTCGCGGGCCACAGGGTCGGCCGGCTTCGCCCGTGCTGGCCGGATGAAGCGCGGTCGTGCCGGATGGCCGCGCCCGCCCGTGTCCCCGGCCCTCGACCTGATGCCATCTTGCCAGCGTCCCGGCATTTCCGGCGGCGCGGCACCGACCGTCACCCCCCGGTCACACCCGCCGCGCAAACGTCCCGTGCGAATCGCGTTGGTGCGACGCTTGCACAGCGTATTCGACCCCGGGCGAGGCGGCGTGACGCTCTCCACAGGCGAATAGCACGGGGCGGAACCTTCGGCATGGCGCCGGAATTAGTTTCGGAATAGTGTAACTCCGGGAGCACCAAGGTAAACGGCAGTTCATCGACAGATCCAGGTTGGCAAGTCCCGTTGGAGTGTTGATCCATGAAGCGACGCCGCACACGACTTGAACTGGTTGAAGACCGCACGCCCCGTATTCACCGCACCCGCTTCGACGAAGAACGCAACCTCAGCCCGATCCAACCGCTCACCGACCGCCAGGCCGAATATCTCGACGCCCTGGCCAGCGCCCCGCAGGTGATCGTCCTCGGGCCCGCCGGCACCGGCAAGACCTACATCGCCGGGACCCGCGCCGCCGACCAGCTCCGCCAGCGCCGCATCTCCAAGGTCGTGATCACCCGCCCGAACGTGCCCTCAGGCCGCTCGCTCGGATTCTTCCCCGGCACCCTGGAGGAGAAGATCGCCCCCTGGGTCGCCCCGCTCACCGAGGCCATGAAGGAGCGCATGGGCCAAGCCGCCTTCGAGATCGCGCTCAAGACCGGCGACATCGAGATCGTGCCGTTCGAGGTGATGCGCGGCCGCACCTTCAAGAACTGCCTGGTAATCCTGGACGAGGCGCAGAACACCACCACCGCCGAGATCAAGATGTTCCTGACCCGGATCGGCGACGACTGCCAGGTCATCATCAACGGCGACGTCTCCCAGACCGACCTGCGCGAGACCTCGGGCCTGCGCACGGTGATGCACCTGATCAAGAGCCGGATGATGCCGATCCCGGTGGTGGAGTTCACCCGCGACGACATCGTCCGCTCCGGGATCTGCGCCGAATGGGTGAAGGCGTTCGAGGAAACGAATCTCTAACCCAGAAGTTGATGGCGGCGGGTCCTCGCGGGCCCGCCGTGCCCTCACCGGCACGAGACGACTCTCCGAACCTCCCGCTTGGGAGGATGAACCGGGCGCCATGCCCGGATATCAGAACATTGGAGTCTCCTCGTGAGGAAACTGACTTTCGCCTTTGCCGTGCTGGCCTCGCTGGGCGGTGCCGCCCTCGTCCAGCCCGCCAGCGCCGCCCCGGCCATGCCCTCGGCGATCGCCGCGCCGGACGCCGTCACCCAGGTCCGCGTGACGCCGATGGAGCGCCGGATGATGCATCGCCGCATGGAGCGCCGGATGATGCACCGGCGCATGGAGCGCCGGATGATGCGCCGGCACATGCACCGCCGGACGATGCGCCACATGTGATGCCGCGAAGCGGGGCCTCCGGGCCTCACTTCCCCGCCTCCGGGCCTCGCTTCGCCGCCAGGACCGCGTTTCGGGCGTTGCTCCGCATCGAGCGGATTCCTATCTCGTGATCTCGAATCGCGCAGTCAGGCAGCCGAAGCGGCAGCCGGCCGATCCGGGAGACCACGATGCCCCCCTCGAACCGACTGTTCGACGACCTCGCCCGCCTGATGACCGACGCGGCCGGCGCCGCCCAGGGCGTGCGCCGCGAGGCCGAGACCGTGGTCAAGGCGCAGGCCGAGCGCCTCGTGCGCGACCTCGACATCGCCTCCCGCGAGGAGCTCGACGTGCTGCGCGACCTCGTGACCAACCTGCGGGCGCAGAACGACGCGCTCACCGCCCGGGTGACCGCCCTCGAGGCCAAATCCGGCACGGCCGCGGCCGGCGTGGCGGGGCTCAGCGAGGCGATCTGAGTCCGCACGGCAACGCTTCAGGCTTTTGCACAGGAAGCGCAGCCGACGATTTCGTTTCCTGTTCACCGAGCGTGACCTGCACTTTGTGTCGCGAGTCACGGCCGGTCTATAGTCAGGCATAGGGTGATTCGACGGCTGCCAGGTGATGTCCGCAGCGCTTTGACAGTCGATCGCGTCACCCCGGCCCGTCTCTAACGGTCGTAGCAAGTTCTCGGAGTGTTCTCACACTCCTTCTCGCGTCCCCGTCACGTCGGGCTGGATCGATTCCGGGCCGTCCCTTTGGATCGTCATGCCGCTTCTCCACGTCGACTTCCACGACCCTGACCGGAACGAGCATCCGCTCGACGTCGTCGAGCGTCTGGCGTCCCTGCGCGACTGGATCTTCGACCGGGCCGAGACCGACGAGATGTCGATCACCAGCCCCGGCCGGTGGACCGACTACCATGTGGCGTTCACCTGGATCGAGGATGTCGAGGCCCTGCACGTGGCCTGCGCCTTCGACCTCAAGGTGCCGGAGCGGCAGCGGACCGAGGTGCTGCGCCTGATCGCGATGATCAACGAGCAGCTCTGGATCGGCCATTTCGACCTGTGGTCGAGCGACAGCGTGGTGATGTTCCGGCACGCGCTGCTGCTGGCGGGCGGCGCGGTGCCGACCCACCCGCAATGCTCCACCATGATGAAGACCGCCGTGGACGCCTGCGAGCGCTACTTCCAGGCGTTCCAGTTCGTGCTCTGGGCCGGCAAGAGCGCCCGCGAGGCGCTGGACGCCGTGCTGTTCGAGACCGAAGGCGAGGCGTGACGGCCGCCCCCGACGCCGCGCGGATGCCGCCCTCCCTGGTCCTGGCCGGGGCCGGCAAGATGGGCGGGGCGATGCTGGCGGGCTGGCTCGAATCCGGCCTCGATCCCCACGCCACCACCATCATCGACCCGGTGCCGTCCCGCGAGATCGCCGAGCTGTGCAGCGCGCGCGGGATCCGGCTGAACCCGGCGGAGGCCGAGCCCGGCGCCGTGCTGGTGCTGGCGATCAAGCCGCAGGGCCTGGAGGCGGCGGCCCCCGGCCTCGACCGGCTGATCGGCCGCGACACGCTGCTGGTGTCGATCCTGGCGGGCAAGACCGTCGCGGATCTGCGCGCCCGGCTGCCCCGGGCCCGGGCCGTGGTGCGGGCCATGCCGAACCTCCCGGCCAGCATCGGCCGGGGCGCCACCGGCGCCTGCGCGAGCCCGGAGGTGACGCCGGCCCAGCGCGACGCGGCCGACGCGCTGTTCTCCGCCAACGGCGCGGTGGCGTGGCTCGCCGACGAGGCCCAGATCGACGCCGTGACCGCCGTGTCGGGCTCCGGACCGGCCTACGTGTTCCTGCTGGCGGAGGCCCTGGCCGAGGCCGGGATCGCCGCCGGGCTCGATCCGGACGTGGCCCGGACCCTGGCGCGGGCCACGGTCTCGGGCGCCGGGGCGCTCCTCGACGCCAGCCCGGCCGAGGCGGCCGAGCTGCGCCGCAACGTCACCTCCCCGGGCGGCACCACGGCCGCGGCCCTCGACGTGCTGATGCGGCCGGACGGCCTGGCGCCGCTGATGCGCGAGGCCGTGGCGGCGGCCCGGCGCCGGGCTGCCGAGCTCGCCGGCTGACATCCGTGCGGCATCGCCGCGCGACGGCCCTGCCCATCGCCGCCGCCGTGCCTAGATAGGGGCTCGACGACCGACAGGAGGGGGCGACAGACCCATGACCGAGACCAGAGCCCCGTCGAAGCGTACCCGCAAGGGCGCGAGCACCCCGCAGGACGGTACGGCCCCGGATCAGGCCAGCCAGGCCGGCACGGCGCCGGAGACCTCCGCACAGCCCGAATCGGCGCATCCCGAATCGGCGCAGTCCGGCTCCGCGCCGAAGCCGTCGCCCCGCGAGGCGGCGGTCGAGGCGCTGATGCGGCTCGCCGCCGAGCAGCCGTGGAATGACATCGAGATCGGCGACATCGCCCGGGAGGCGGGTCTGACGCTTGCGGAACTGCGCGACCTGTTCCCGTCGAAGGGTGCGGTGCTCGGCGGCCTGACCCGGATCATCGACCGCAAGGTCCTGGAGGGCGACAGCGCCGGCCTCGAGGAGGAGCCGACCCGCGAGCGCCTGTTCGACGTGCTGATGCGCCGGCTCGACGCGATGACCCCCTACAAGCCGGCGCTCCGCCGGATCGCCTACGCGCTGCGCGGCGAGCCGCTGTCGATGCTGGCGCTCAACAGCGTTATGCTGAACTCGCACCGCTACATGCTGGCGGCGGCCGGGATCGACACCGAGGGGCCGCTGGGCCAGCTCAAGCTCCAGGGCGTTGTGATCGCGTTCGCCCGCGTCACCCAGGTCTGGCTCGACGACGAGGATCCGGCGCTCGCCCGGACGATGGCCAAGCTCGACAAGGAGATCCGCAACGGCGAGCGCCTCATGGAGCGCGCCGAGGATGCCCGTCGGCTGACCGCGCCGTTGCGCGCGCTCGGCCGGTCCCTCCTCGACCGGCGTCCCAGCGCCCGGCGCGCGCCGGACGGCGACGAGACGGATCCCGCGGCGGCGATCTAGCGCCGCGTTGGGCGGGACGTCGCAGAGCGACGCCCCGACCTTGCGGGTTTCATATCGCCCGTGAAAGGCGGAACGCACGCTCCTTCCCTTGCGGGGATGGGCAAGCGCCTCTTTGCAAGCGCTTGCCGCCGGACGCGCCGTACGAAGCCACGCGCGCCGCGTGCTGTGGTGCGTGCGACCAGCGCCTCCACCTCGGGATGGGGTGGAGGGAGGGAATCACCCGACAGCGGAACGAGCGCCCCGCGGCAGGCCGCGCGCCCGCCTCAGGCCGCCTGGATGCCCCGCAGGAAGCCGTCGACCTCCTGGCGGACCTTCTGGGATTGCGAGGCCAGCTGGGACGCCGCGTGCAGCACCTGCGTGGCGGCGCTGCCGGTCTCCCCGGAGGAGGCCAGCACCTGAGCCACGTTGGACGAGACGTCGCGGGTGCCGCGGGCGGCCTCGCCGGCGTTGCGCGAGATCTCGCTCGTCGCCGCCGTCTGCTGCACCACCGTCGAGGCGATCGAGCCGCTGATCTCGTTCACCGCCGCGATCGTGCGGGCGATCTGCTCGATCGCGGCGGCAGCCTGATGGGTGGCCGCCTGGATCGCCGCGATCTGGCCGCCGATCTCCTCGGTGGCCTTGGCGGTCTGCCCGGCCAGTTCCTTCACCTCGGCGGCGACCACGGCGAAGCCGCGGCCGGCCTCGCCGGCGCGGGCCGCCTCGATCGTGGCGTTCAAGGCCAGCAGGTTGGTCTGGCCGGCGATCCCCGAGATCGTCGTGACCGCGGCGCCGATCTGCTCGGAGGCGAGCCGCAGGCTGGCCATGGCGGTGTTGGTGGCCTCGGCCTCGTGGGCCGCGTGGCCCGCGACCTCGTTGGAGCGGATCACCTGCCGCTCGATCTCCTGCAGCGACGCGACCATCTGCTCGGCGGCGGCCGCCACGGTCTGGACGTTGGTGGAGGCCTGCTCGGCGGCGGCGCTCGAGGCCACCGCCTGGGTGTTGGTGTCGTCGGCGACCTGGGTCATTGAGCGCGCCGTGGCATCGAGTTCCGTGGCGGCCCCGGTGACGACCTCGAGCGAGGCGGCGACGTTCTGCTGGAAGGCGCGGACCAGCTGGTCGACCCGCTCGGCCCGGCTCAGGCGGGTCGCCTGCTCGGCGGCCTGGGCGGCTTCCAACTCGGCGCGGACGATGGCGTTCTGGCGGAACACGTCCACCGCCTTGGCCATCTCCCGCATCTCGTCGCGGACCTCTGGCAACGGCACGACCACGCTGGTGTCGCCCTCGGCCAGGCGCTTCATCGCGCCGGTCATGCCGGTGATCGGCCGGATGATGCTGCGGCCGATCAGGAAAGCCAGGACGCCGCCGAGCACCACGGTCAAGCTCACCAGTCCGATCTGGACCCGCCGGACCCGCGCCTCCAAAGCGTCCGTCGACTCGGTGAGTTCGGCGACGACGGCCAGGATCTTGTCGCGCACCGTTGTGGTCATCTGTTCGATCCGGTCCGTGCGCGGCTTGATCCCGGTCTCCAGCGCCGCCCTCGAACCGGCGGCGGCCTTGTCGTAGTCCCGGATGTTGGCGGCATAGGCTTCCAGCGTGTCGGCGAGGACCTTGGCCGGCTGCGCGAAGGCCGCGCCGCCTTCGCTGGCCCCGAAGCTGTCCAGGGCGGCGCGGACCTGTGTGATGCTGACCGGGAACGCGACCCGATCCTCCTCCTGCATCCGGAGTGTGAAGCGCGCGGCGGTAAGCCGGGCGCGCAGGATGGCGTTCTCGACGGACTGGGCCCGGAACAGCAGGGCCTCGCCGGACTGCGCCCGCACGGCGGAGATCAGGACTTCGAGCGCCCGGGAGAGTTCGTCGCCGGCCTTGAACATGGCGAGCTTGGCTTTGCCCAGGTCGACGGAGGCCACGGCGAGGCGCTCCAGCTCCGGCTTCAGGGCCCGGGCATCGTCACGCATATCCTGGTAGATCTTGCGCCGGTCCTGATTGACGGCGCGCCCGAGATGCAGGTCGCTCCGCTCCTCGATCTTGCGCCGCGCCTCCTCCATCCCGGCGATCTGCACAGGATCGGGATTGAGACGGAACGTTTCGGCCGCCGCCGTCAGGCTGGTGGCCAGGGTGCTGATCGTCAGGACCGACCGCGTGCCCCACTCGAATCGGGACCGCAGCGCGTAATGTTCGTTGAGAACACTCTGTTGATAGAGTGAAAACCCACCGATACCGGCTGCGATCAGCACGAGCATGGCGAAGCCGGCGTAGAGCCGGTGGCGAATTCCCAGTTTCACGGACGTACGACTCTCTTGTCAGCGCCAAAAATCGGCACGGAGCCCTTTAAATACCGACCGATGACACAGTTGTGTCGTTCTTGATTTGCACAATTGAACTATAGATCTTGAACTATGGCCTGAGATGAGCCGTGAAATCAATGCCGCCTCAAATCATATCGATTTTATGACGCGCAAATGAATGCTCACGTCGGGTAGACCGCTCGATCGGGACGATGAAGATCGCAAGCCGCAGACACGCCGCGCGGATCGCAAAATCCCGTTCGCACGGCGCTGCAGGCGCTTGTTTCCGAAAGCCGGCGGCCATCATTCGGGACGAGGCTTGAGCGACTCGAACGGCAGAGGCCGGCTTTCACACCACTGTGCCGCGTCCTGTCCGAACGCCTTCGGGCCGCCCGAATCGGCCCCGCCATCATCCCGAGCGTCGCGACGCATCCGGCGATCGTCCAGCGCAGGGCATGGAGCGATTCGCCCGCCTTCGACCGGCGACGGCAACCCGGCGCGGTCAGGCCGCGCGGTCGGCCAGCGCCTCGCGCATCAGGCTCGCGACCATCCCGTCCTGGAACTGCTCGCGCTGAATGAACAGGGCGTCCGGAACCAGCACCGAGGCTTCCTGCGGCGGCGGATCGATCGGGTCGCTGGACAGGACGATGCGCAGGCCCGGGCGCAGGGCCCGCGCCTCGACCGCGAGCTGCGCGCAGCACAGGCCGCCGCCCTGCAGGGCCGCATCCACCACCATCACGTCCACGGGGAGCCCGAGGGCCAGCACCGTCATGGCGTCGACGCCGCGGTCGCAGGCGGTCACCTGATAGCCCAGCATCCGGATCTCGGTGGAGATCTCGTCGCGCCACCGCTTATGGCGGCCGACGACCAGCACTTGGATCCGGTAGCAGACGCCCTGGGGCAGCCTGCCGGAGGCCGTCTCGACGTCGGTTGTGGGCATCGTCCGCACTCGACCTCGCTCTGGCATTGCGATGCACCATGCTATGCCGGGAACCGAGCCCCGCGCAAGTCTGCCGCCGCGAAGACGCCGCATTCGGCGGCGGCACTGCCCAAAGCGCGTGCAGCCTCACGCTTAGGCAGCAGCCCCGGGCGGCGGCGTGCGGTTGACGGCGCCGGGGTCGCGCGGGCAACACCGGGCCGCCGCGGGACGCCCCGCGCGCTGCCGGAGCTTTGAGTCGATGTCGTCCGCGAAATCCCCGCCCGTCTCTCCGCTGGCGCCGCGCGCGGTGCCGGAGCTGCCGCCGCTCCCGGGCGTGCGGATCGCCACCGCGCAGGCCGGCATCCGCTACAGCGGCCGGACCGACGTGCTCTACGTCGACCTCGCCGCCGGAACCCGCGCGGCCGGCGTGTTCACCCGCTCGAAATGCCCGTCGGCGCCGGTGGATTGGTGCCGCGAGGCCCTGGCCCACGGACCGGCCCGGGCCCTGGTGGTCAATTCGGGCAACGCCAACGCGTTCACGGGCCGGCTCGGCCGGGAGGCGGTGGCCAAGACCGTCCAGATCGCCGCGCAGGCGGCCGGCTGCGGCGACCGGGAGGTCTACGTCGCCTCCACGGGCGTGATCGGCGAGCCGCTGCCGGCCGAGCGCTTCGAGGGCGTGCTGGCCGACTGCGCCGCCCGCGCCACGGACGGCCCGGCCGCCTGGGCCGAGGCCGCCCGGGCGATCATGACCACCGACACCTTCCCCAAGCTCGCGACCCGGACCGCCGAGATCGCGGGCGTGCGCGTCACCATCAACGGCATCGCCAAGGGCGCGGGCATGATCGCCCCCGACATGGCGACCATGCTGGCCTTCGTGTTCACCGACGCCGCCCTGCCGCAGGCCGCCCTCCAGGCGCTGCTGAGCGCGGGCACCAGGACCAGCTTCAACTGCGTGACGGTGGACGGCGACACCTCGACCTCCGACACCCTGCTGCTGTTCTCCACCGCCAAGGCCGGCAACGCCGAGATCGCCGACGCGGCCGACCCGCGGCTGGCCGGCTTCAAGGCGGCGCTCGACGGCCTGCTGATCGAGCTGGCCCAGCTCGTCGCCAAGGACGGCGAGGGCGCGCGCAAGTTCGTCACCGTGCGGGTCACGGGCGCCGAGAGCGACGCCTCCGCGCACAAGATCGCCATGTCGATCGCCAACTCGCCGCTGGTGAAGACCGCGGTGGCCGGCGAGGACGCCAATTGGGGCCGGGTGGTGATGGCGGTGGGCAAAGCCGGCGAGCCCGCCGACCGGGACCGGCTCGCGATCTGGTTCGGCGACGTGCGCGTGGCCGTCCAAGGCGCCCGGGACCCGGATTACAGCGAGGACGCCGCCAGCGCGGTGATGCGCGAGCCCGAGATCGGGATCCGGGTCGATCTCGGGTTGGGCGAGGGCCAGGCCCGCGTCTGGACCTGCGACCTGACCAAGGCCTACATCGAGATCAACGGGGATTACCGCTCGTGAGGGCCGGCCTCGCCGGCCTTCTCCTGCTCGCCCTGCTGCCCGCCCGGGCGCACGCCGACGATGACGCGTGCAAGCGCCGCATCAGCGTCGTCGGGCACGCCGCGGAGGCGCGGGCACCGGACTTCGCCGAGGTCACGGTCGGGATCGAGGCGCGGGGCGCGACCCCGGCGGCGGCCCTCGACGCCGCCTCGAAGGCGGTAACCGGCGTCTCGGCGCAGGCGCGGGCGCTCGGCGTGACGCCCGCCGACATCGGCACCGCCGCGGTGACGCTTCAGGCCGGCGCGCGCTCCGTGACCCGGCCGGGCGGCCTCGTCACCGAGGAGCCCGACGGCTACCGCGCCGGCAACACCGTGACCGTGCGCCTCGCCGACATGGACCGCCTCGGCGACCTGCTGCGCCAGGCACTCGATGCGGGCGCGAACCGGATCGACGGGGTGAGCTTCGGCCTGCGCGATCCGGACAAGGCCGAGGCGGCGCTCCAGGTCGCCGCCGCGCGCGATGCCCGGACCCGGGCCGAGGCGCTGGCCGAGGCGCTCGGCGCCAAGCTCGGGCCGGTCTGCGTGCTCACCACCGCGGGGGGCGCGGTCCCGCCGCCGCCGGCCTTCAGCCGGGCGCTGGCGGCGCCGATGGCGGCCAAGGGCCGGCGCGTCCCGATCGAGGCCGGCACGATCCAGCTCTCCTCCGAGGTCTCGGCCACCTTCGCGGTGGCGCCGTGAGCGGGCCCGGGACGCCCGCCCTGCGCCTGTTGCTGGTGGTCGCGGTGGCGCTGGTCGACGTCGACGGCCGGATCCTGGTGAGCGAGCGCCCGGCGGGCAAGCAGCTCGCCGGCCTGTGGGAGTTCCCCGGCGGCAAGGTCGAGGCCGGCGAGCGCCCGGAGGAGACCCTGATCCGGGAGCTGTCCGAAGAACTCGGCATCCGGGTCGAGGAGCCGTGCCTGGCGCCCCTGACCTTCGCCAGCCACGCCTATCCGGACTTCCACCTGCTGATGCCGCTCTACGTCTGCCGGCGCTGGTCGGGCACGCCGCGCCCGATGGAGGGCCAGGCGCTCAAATGGGTCCGCCCGAAGGCCCTGCGCGACCTCGCCATGCCCCCGGCCGACACGCCGCTGATCCCGTTCCTGGTGGAGCTGCTGGGGGGGTGAAGCGGGCGAAAGCCGTCCTTTCGAGCGCGGAAGAAGGTACGTGCGCCTTCCCTCCCCCCTCTGCGGGGGAGGGTGGCTCCCGAAGAGGAGAGGTCGCGGCAGGC
>NZ_VRVA01000113.1:0-15452 GCF_008039945.1 Methylobacterium sp. WL64 | reverse complement strand
CGCCCCGACATCCCCGCCGCCGGCACCCCGGAGGCCAAGGCCCGCCGTGCCGCCAAGCCGGACGTCTCGAAGCTGAGCGAGGACCAGCTCCAGCGGCGGGCGCTCGTCATCAAGTTCGGTGAGGCGGCTTACGGTTCACGCTGGCAGACGCCCATGGCCGAGGCCCTCGGTCGGCTCCGCCGGCAGGACACCGCGCCGGTTCAGATCGCCGCCTGGGTCTCGGGCGCGCGCCCGGTTCCGGAGCGCGTGATCCCGGAGCTGGAGATCCTGGCGATCGACGCCGCGATGGACCTAGCCGACCGCCTGCTCAGGATCCGTGCATGGCCAGGTGATCCGGTCCCGACGACGTCCATGGAGGAGGCCCTCAGCGGCTTCCCGCCTTACGAGCCGGGCGATCCCCAGGATGATCTCCTCACGGATGGTGACTAGCCCTCGACCCCGCCCCGCAGTCCTGCTCCGCCGGAGAAACACATGGCCACGCCGCCCAATCTTCCCGTGCTGATCTGCGAGCCTTGGGAGCATGCCGAGCCCCAGGACCTGCTCCGGTGCGTGCGCCTCTCGCATCTTGACCTGTACGAGCTCGCCGCGGTCCTGCGCGGCGATGTCGAGGTGCCCACGACGCCGCCGCGGCGGCTGAAGTTGCTGAGGTGGGAGATCGCCTGGGGCTGCTACGTCTACGCGCAGCAGCAGTTGGAGACGATGGTCCCCGAAGCTGATCGGCAAGCCTACGACCGGGCCGAGCGGATGGTGTGGCGGCAACGCGAACAGGCCAAGGCCATGCAATACCGGTGGCGGCTTGGCGTTCTCCCCGAGGGACTGACGTTCGTCAGGAAGGGTCGGCGAGACTACGAGATCCATGACGCGGACGGATCGATCCTCGACAAGTTCTCCGACGACACCTCTGTCGTGTCCGTTCTCAGGAAGATCGGCATCTACGATAGGGGGCCAAACACGGATCGGGATTTCGACTGCTAGGACGGGGCCACCCTGAGGGCTGCAAATCCGACCGCCCTCACGCCGCCTCGGCCAGCTCCGCCGCCGTGACGGCCCCGGCCTCCCGGGCTGCCGTCTCGGCCAGCGCCTCCCGGATCTCCCCGATCCGGACAGGCGCCCAGTTCCAGCAATCGACGCCCACATCGAGGCTCGCCGCCGTTCCGGGCAGGCTGCCGTGGGAATGCCCGTAGAGGTGCAGGGTGCCCCGGTGCATGCCGGGCCAGACGCGATGCGCGCAGTGGGCGACATAGACCGCCTGAGCCCGCGGCATGCCGGCGTCTTGCACGTGGATGGTGGCGGCATGCACCGGAGGGGACGCCCACGGCAGGCGCATCCCCTGGGTCTCGTGGTTGCCGATGATCAGGTTCTTGCGGCCCCGGAGCCGGTCGAAGATCCCGCGTGCCCGGGCATGCCCCCCGCCGAAGGCGAAATCGCCCAGATGATAGACGATGTCGTCATCGCGCACGCGGTCATTCCAGCGTGAGATCAGGCGCTCGTCGTGCTCCTCTATCGAGGCGAACGGGCGCGGCCGGTGCATCCTGTCGGACAGGATATTGCGATGGCCGAAGTGGGTGTCTGAAACGAACCAGGTGACGGCCATCTGAGGCCTCCAAGCATAAGGGAACGCGTGCCAGCCGGGGATCCCGGTGGCGGTGGCTGGCCTCAGGCCAAGCGACGGCGTTTGCCTATGCGGAGGTGCGTGCTCATGGGACCGAGCCTCGCCGATCGGCCCGCCGGCGGCAAGCACGGATCCCTGCAGGGGTTACCGATCCCCTGGCCGGATCCGGCGAGCCCAGGGCATGGCGTGCCCGAGCGGTTAACCGTTGACCTGCGTCACGCTTTTAGCGGCCACAGTTTGTGTCATGGTTGGCCTATGCCGACCTTCACCTTCGACTTGGGACCCGCCTTCGACGACCGCCCGCGCCTCGCGGCGGACGCGCACGACGACGCTCCCCTCGACCTTGAGACCGCGACGTGGCTGCCGGAGCTGTGCCAGCCTGACGAGATCTTCGGGCGGGCGCCGCTCTGGACCGCGGCCGCGCTGCGCGGGGCGATCGAGCGCGGGGACCTCGCCGTCGAGAGGCACGGGAGGCTGATGTACGTCACCAAGCGGCTCGTCCGCGAATGGAGAGAGCGATGCCGGACGACGCCAGCACCCCGAAGCCCCGACGCCCCCGTCCGTCCCGCGCCGCCGCCAAGCCGCGCACTCTCGGCAAGACCGGACGCGGGAATCCTTACATCTGGTGGCGCCCCGGACGGGTCGATGCCGACGGCGTCGACCGCACCGGCCGGTGGTGGATCGTCCACAAGGGGAAGCAGGTCCGCTCAACTGGCTGCGGTCATGGCAAGGACGCGGAACGCCAAGCGCTCGAAGCCCTAGACGAGTACACGGCGACGCTGGCCGTCGTCGCACCGGACGCGTCCGGCCCCCGGAAGAACAGGCCGGCCTGCGACGTCCTGGTGGCCGAGGTGCTGGACCGATACCTCTCCGCCAAGAAGGGCCGGACCGATCCTGTCACCGGCGAGGTGAAGGGCGGCGTCGCCCGGCACCATGAGCTGGCGCAGCGCGTCGAGACGCTGCTCGAATGGTGGGGCGAGCGCAGCCTGGAGGACGTCGACAGTGTCTCGTGCGCGGCCTACGTCGATTCCCGCGTCGGCTCCGCATGGAAGGCGCACGCCCGGGCGGGGCTCGATCGCGACGGCAACGCGCGGGCCGACGGCGCCGGTCCCGTTCGCCGTGGCCACTCCCGGCCGGCGAAGCCCCGCACTGTTTCTGAGGGCGGTGCCCGGCGGGAGCTGGAGGACCTGCGCGCGGCGGTGAACCTGGCGCTGACCGACGGCCTCACCCGCGAGGTCGTGAAGGTCACCCTGCCGGCGAAGAGCGAGGCGCGCGACCGTTGGCTGACCAAGCCCGAGGCCGCCCGCCTCCTGCTGGCGGCCTGGCGCAAGCGCGAGACCCAGACCGTCCACCGCGGCGAGCGCAAGGGCGAGCAGGTGAAGGGGCGACGGGTCGGGAAGCACCTGGCCCGGCACATCCTTGTCGGGCTCCGGACCGGCACTCGGTCGGGACCCGTCTGCGGCGCGAGCTTCATTCCTGAGGTCGGCCGCCCCTGGATGGAGCTGCGGATCGAGGACGGGAAGCGCGTCGCCCTGTTCCACCGGAAGGCACTCGGGGCCGCGGCGAAGAAGAACAAGAGGCAGCCCACCGTCCGGATGCCCGATAGCCTCGTGGCGCACCTCTGGCGCTGGCACCACGTCCTAGGCCAGCGCTACGTCGTGGAATGGAATGGCAAGCCCGTAGGATCGACGAAGCGGGCCTTCGCGAACCTGGTCCACGAGCTCGGGCTGGGCGACGACGTCGTCCGCCACAGCCTCCGGCACACCGCGGTCACGTGGGGAATGCAGGAGGGCGTCGATATCTGGGAGCTCGCCGGGTACGTCGGGATGTCGGTCGAGATGATCGAGCGGCGCTACGGCCACCACGCGTCCGACCACATGGAAGGCGCTCGCGCCGCGCTCGGCGGCCGGGGCCGGAAGCGCGCGGCCTGACCGGTCCGGCGGGTTCGGATTTGCGCGCAGTGGCGCAAACCTGTGGCCGAACCTGTGGCCGGGCCGAAACCTGTGGATGGCGGGATGACCTTCCCCAGAGGGGAATGATGGTCGGAGTGGCAGGATTTGAACCTGCGACCCCCACGTCCCGAACGTGGTGCGCTACCAGACTGCGCTACACTCCGAAGGCCGATTTGCGTGTCCGCAACTGCCAGCAGCGGGCTTATAGCTGCGCCTTTCCCGTACCGCAAGGGCGGTTTTGGGCGGTCAGCGCAGACGGGTCGTCCAATCGCCCGCCAGATGCTGGACCGTGATCTCGGACGCCGCGCAGCGCAGCGCGGCCGTCGCGGCATATCCGGGACCGCAATCGAGTTCGGTGAGCGTCCAGTCGCCAGCCTGCTGCATGCGGAGGAGCCTTGGGCGGGCGGGCGGCACGCTGACGCTGAAACGGTCGAGCGACATCGAGAGGCCGGCACCCAGCGCCTTCACCACGGCCTCCTTGCGCGTCCACAGGCCGAAGAAGGCGGGCTCCATCGTCTCGTGGGAGTGGCCGGCGAGGGCTGCGACCTCATCCGCCGCAAAATGCCCGCGCGCGATGCGCAACGGATCCGGGATCGGCCGGATCGCCTCGACATCGACGCCGATGGCCGCGCCGCGCGCTACGCCGACGACCGCGCGTTCACCGGAATGGGACAGGTTGAAGTCGAAGGCGCCGTGCGCGGCACCGGCCAGGCGAGGCTTTCCGGCCCCGCCGGCCTCCACGCGAATCGTGCCCGGCGCGCTGCCCAGCGCCTCTCCGAGAATCAGTCGCAGGGCCGCGTGGCTCGCCTGGAACCGAATGCGGTCCGCCGCCCGCATGAAGCGCGCGGCGCGGTCGCGCTCGTGTGTATCCAGGACGGGCGCACACCGATCGAGCTGACCCGGCGACAAAGCCAGATCGACGATCCAGATGTCGGCCGCGCTCACGCGACCCATCGCGAGGTCCGGGCGTACGACGTAGGCTGTTCAGGTTGGGGCGGCACGGGTTCGATCCGGTGGCGGCGGGGGGGAGGAGCATCGTCGTGCGGCACCGGGCCGGCAAGTGCAGGGCGACTTGAGGGTTCGGCCGGCTCCGACCGGCGTGGGGTTGCCGAGCCTCGCGGGGCGGCGCGCCCGCTACGGCGTCTTCTTCGCGACCTACCTCTATCAAGGTCTGATCGCCGGCTTTTCCCTCACCGCCCTGGCCAACCACCTTACGGCGCGTGGGGTGTCGGCAACCGAGGTCGGGGTTCATTTCGCCCTGGCGGGGCTGCCCTGGACGCTCCAGCCGATCCTGTGGGGGCCGCTCGTCGACCGGTCCGGCGACCTGCGCATGGGCCGGCGCCGGCCCTTCGCGGTGGCAGCGCTTCTCGGGTGTCACGCGGCGGTGGCCCTGATGCTGTTGCTCGACGCGGAACAGGTGGGCCTGCTCGGCATCGCCTTCCTGGTCCACAGCCTGTTCGCCTCGCTGCTGGATACCGCATGCGACCGGATGATCATGGACCACGTACCCGCGGAAGAGTTGGGCCGGGTCAGCGCCTGCACGCGCGCGGGCTTCGTCGTCGGCACGAGCCTCAGCGCGGCGATCCTCGGCTGGACGCTCGCCACGTACGGGCTGACCGTCAGCCTCTCCGTGCTGCTCGGGGCCGGTCTGTTGGCGAGCCTGCCGATGCTGCTCGTGCGCGAAGCACCCGCAGACGCGTTGCTGTCGCTCGACCGGCGCGGACCGGAGCCCCGACGGGTCCCGTTCCTGCGCTTCCTCCGCCGCCTCGGGATCGCGCTGCGCCGAAAGCGGGCGCTGCAGCTGCTGGCCCTGTGTTTCGGCCTCGACGGGGCCCTTGGGCTGTTCGAGCTGCCCTTCTCGGTCGACCTGCTCCAAGGACGCGGCTGGGAGCCCGCGGCCCTGTCCCGACTCCAGGCGGGGCTGGCGCTCGTGAGCGGCACTGCGGGCGCGTTCACCATCGGCCTGTGGTCCGATCGGGTCGGGCCGGTGCGGCCGCTGAGAATCCTGCTCGTGGCGAGCGCGGCGACCTTCGTGCTGGCGGGGGTGCTGATCGGTGCCGGCCTTCTCGGCTCCGCGGCACCGCTCATCCTGGCCCTGACCAACGCCTTGCCGGGTCTCTTGATCGTCGCGCTGATGCCCGCCCTGCTCCAGGCCAGCCGCGGACGCGCCGGCGCGGCGACGCAGTTCGAGGTCTACATGGCGGCGATGAATCTCGGCTCGGTCGCCGGGACGGCTTCGGCCGGATGGCTCGCCCCGGTGATGCCGCTGTCCGCCGTGGCAATCCTGGTCGCCACCGTGTTCCTGGGTGCGGCCCTCCTGGTCGGCCGCGGCGAGTTGCTCGCCCCGGGCGGTTGAGGGAAATCGGGGATGTCGCAGGGCGGCCGACTCCCCCCGGGCCCGCGATGCGCTAGAACGCCCACATGCCAGCTGCGAAGCCCGACACGCCCGACCTCGACCTGACAGCCGAGGAGGCGCGCACCGAGCATGCCCGGCTCTCGGACGCGATCCAGGAGGCCGACAGGCTCTACTACCAGGAGGACGCGCCCGAGATCTCGGACGCGGAGTACGACCGCCTGCGCCGCCGGCTGGAGGAGATCGAGACCCGGTTTCCCGATCTCGCCGGGACCGGGGCGGCCAGCACGTCGGTCGGCGCCAAGCCGTCCGAGAAGTTCGCCAAGGTGCGGCACGCCGTGCCGATGCTCTCGCTGGGCAACGCCTTCGATGCGGAGGAAGTCGCCGAGTTCGCGGCTCGGGTCCGGCGCTTCCTGGGCTGGCCCGAGGACGCGCCCCTGGCCTTCACGGCGGAGCCGAAGATCGACGGCCTGTCGTTGTCGCTGCGCTACGTGAACGGCGCGCTCGAGACGGCAGCCACCCGCGGAGACGGCGAGGTCGGCGAAAACGTCACCGCCAACGCCCGCACCGTCCACGACATACCGGCCTCGCTCGCGGGGACCGGATGGCCGGAGATCTGCGAGATCCGTGGGGAGGTTTACCTGTCCCACGCCGATTTCGCCGCGATCAACGTGCGCCAAGAGGCGGCCGGCAAGCCGCTCTTCGCCAACCCGCGCAACGCCGCCGCCGGCAGCCTGCGCCAGCTCGATCCCGGCATCACGGCGTCCCGGCCGCTGAAGTTCTTCGCCTATGCCTGGGGCGAGCTGTCGGCACCGATCGCCGAGACCCAGTCCGGCGCCCTCGAACGGTTCGCCAGCTGGGGCCTGCCGGTGAACCCCCTGACCCGCACGTTCACCGACATCGACGCGATGCTCGGTCACTACCGCCGGATCGAGGCGGACCGGGCCGGGCTCGGCTACGACATCGACGGCGTCGTCTACAAGGTGGACGACCTCGCGTTGCAGAAGCGGCTCGGCTTCGTCTCCCGCTCGCCGCGCTGGGCGCTGGCGCACAAGTTCGCCGCCCAGGAGGCGACGACGGTGGTGGAGGACATCGTCATCAATGTCGGCCGCACCGGCTCGCTCAACCCCCTCGCGAAGCTGCGGCCCGTGACGGTGGGCGGCGTGGTCGTGTCCAACGCGACGCTCCACAACGAGGGGTACGTGAAGGGCGTCGGGGGCGACGGCGCGCCGATCCGCGACGGCCGGGACATCCGCGTCGGCGACACAGTCACCGTGGTGCGGGCCGGCGACGTCATCCCGAAAGTGATGGATGTCGACCTCGCCAAGCGCCCGGCGGATTCGCAGCCCTACGCCTTTCCCGAGACCTGCCCGGCCTGCGGCAGCCGCGCCGTGCGGGCGGTCAACCCGCGCACCGGACGCCCGGACGCGATCCGGCGCTGCACCGGCGGCCTGATCTGCCCGGCGCAGGGGGTCGAGCGGCTGAAGCACTTCGTCTCGCGCAACGGTTTCGATATCGAGGGTTTCGGCGAGACCTACATCGAGGTGCTGTTCGAATCCGGGCTGGTGCGCCAGCCCGCTGATCTGTTCCGCCTGGATTTCGAGACCCTGAAGGCGGCCGTCGTTGCCCGGCGCGAGGCGCTTTCGGCCGAGCGGCGCGCCGAGGCCGGCGCCATCGAGCCGCCGAAGAAGGCCGCCAAGAAGAAGGGCGACGACGAAGACAAGGCGATCAAGAACCTGCTGGCCGGGGTCGAGGCCCGCCGGTCGGTCCCGATGAACCGGCTGCTGTTCGCCCTCGGCATCCCGCAGATCGGCGAGGCCACCGCCAAGGCGCTGGCCAAGCGGTTTTCGGACATGCCGTCCCTCATCGCCGCGATCAAGGACGCGGCGGCCGTGCAGCCGGGGCCGGACTGGGTCGAGCTCCGGTCCGTGGACAGGATCGGCGACACGACCCGAGACCGCCTGCTCGATCTCGGCTTTCCCGACGACGCACCGTCCGATGCGCCGCGCGCGCGGCTCAGCGCCCCCCAGCGGGAAAACCTGCTGCAGCATTACGGCGATGTCGATGCCGTGCGGGCCGCCCTCGCCCGGGCCGCCGAGCAGAAGCCCGGGGACGCCTACCGGCTGTTTGCCGACGACGGCGAGATCGGGCCCGTGGCGACCGACGCGCTGATCCTGTTCTTCTCCGAGCCGCACAATGCCGACGCCGTCACGGCCCTGATCGCGGAAGTCACGGTCGCGCCGATGGAGCGTCCGGCGGCCGCCTCGGCCTTCGCCGGCCAGACCGTGGTCTTCACCGGCACCCTGGAGAAGATGACGCGCAACGAAGCCAAGGCGGTGGCCGAGCGGCTGGGCGCGAAGGTCTCCGGATCGGTGTCGGCCAAGACCGACCTCGTGGTCGCGGGCCCCGGGGCCGGCTCGAAGCTCAAGGATGCCGAGAAGCACGGCGTCCGGGTCGTGTCGGAGGACGATTGGCTCGGGATGGTGGCGCAGGGTTGAAGCGCTGGTCACGGGGGCTTAGACGGTTCGGGAACACCCCGAGAACGTTCCACGGCATGGTCCACCCGCGATGACGGTCCTGGCCCTCGACTTCGAGACGGCCAACGAGCGGCGCGACAGTGCCTGCGCGGTGGGTCTCGCCTGGATCGCGGACGGGCGCGTCGTGCGCCGGGAGAGCCACCTGATCCGGCCGCCGGAGATGCGGTTCTCGCCGGGCAACATCCGGGTCCACGGCATCCTGCCCGCCAACGTGGCCAACGAGCCGGATTTCGCCGGCGTGATGGCGCCCTATCTCGGCGACCTCACCCGCGGGCTGATCCTGGCGCACAACGCCAGCTTCGACATCGGCGTGCTCCGCGCGGGCCTGGCCCGGGCCGGTCTGCCGGTTCCGGCTCTGTCCTATCTCTGCACCGTCCAGATCGCCCGCCGGGTCTTCCCGGCACCGGAGGGCTGCGGCCTCGGCAAGGTGGCCCGGCGCCTCGGAATCCGCTTCGAGCACCACGACGCCGGCGAGGATGCCTATGCCTGCGCGGCGATCGCCCTGGCGGCCATGCGCCAGACCGAGACGCCGGACGTCCACGGCCTCGCGGCGGCGATCGGCGTGCCGGTCACCCGGGTGACGGGCGGCCCGTCCCTCCCCCGCCGGGCTGCGGGAGCGATCAGCGACCGCGCGCTGGCCGCCTTCCCGGCCGCCCCCTCGGCGCTGAGCTTCTCCGTGCGAGGCTCGACCGGCAAGCGATACGACATTGTGCTGGAAGAGCGGACGGGCGGCCCGCAGCTGCGTTGCACCTGCACGGCCGGCCGCTACGGGATGCGCTGCCGCCACGTGAAGGCGCTGGAGGTCGGCGACATCACCGACCTGCTCTCCGACAACGCCGGCGACGTTGAGCTGCTCGCCCGGATGCTCGGTGCGAAGCTCCGTGTCGCGTGATGAGGATCAGGCTGCCGCGAGGCAATGCCGAAGCACCGTGACTGGGCGCTCGACATCGCTCGAAGCCACATGCCGTCGTCCAATTAGCCGGAGACGTAGTAAGCCGAGCCGTTCCCGGAGCGATCGGGAACGGCTCTCAGTCCCTGGTCTTATGAGGGTCTGCTGAAAGATCAGGCTGCGCGCTTCTCCGCCGCGTAGAACGTTCCGCCCTGCTCGGCCATGGCGGCCAGGGTGTCGGGGACCCGGAAGCGGGGGCCGTGCTTGGCCTCCAGGCCGCGGGCGAGGGCCACGAAGGAGGCCGCCCCCATGAAGTCGATGTAGGACAGGGTGCCGCCCGTGAAGGGGGCGAAGCCGAAGCCCAGGATCGAGCCGACATCCGCCTCCCGGGGATCGGTGACCACGCCTTCGCCGACGGTGCGGGCGGCTTCCAGCGCCTGCACCACCAAGAGCCGCTGCTTCAGCTCGTTGAAATCGACTGCCTCCGGGGTGATCCGGTTGGGCTGCAGGTCGGCCAGGCCCGGCCAGAGGCGCTTGGGTGCGCCTTCGGGGTAATCGTAGAACCCCTTGCGGTTCTTGCGCCCGAGCCGGCCCTGGCCCTCCACCATGGCGGTGAGGATCGTCTTCTGGGCGGGATCGACCGCATCCGCCCCGACCTGAGCCTCGGTGGCCTTGGCGATCTTGAGCACGAGGTCGAGGGCGACCTCGTCGTTGAGCGAGAGCGGCCCGACCGGCATGCCGGCCTGGCGCCCTGCGCTCTCGATCATGGCGGGCGGCACGCCCTCGGCGAGCATCTTGTGCCCCTCCAGGATGTAGGCGCCGACGCAGCGGTTGGCGAAGAAGCCGCGGGCGTCGTTCACGACGATCGGCGTCTTCTTGATCAGCCGCACGTAATCGAGGGCGGTGGCGAGCGCCGCGTCGCCGGTGGCCTCGCCCTTGATGATCTCGACCAGCATCATCTTCTCCACGGGCGAGAAGAAATGGATGCCGACGAACCGGTCCGGCCGCTGCGAGTTCTTCGCCAGGCCGGAGATCGGCAGGGTCGAGGTGTTGGAGGCGAAGATCGTATCGGCGCCGATCACTGCCTCGACCTTCTGGATCACCTCGGCCTTCACCTTGGGGTCCTCGAACACCGCCTCGATCACGAGGTCGCAACCGCTGAGCGTGGCGTAATCCGCCGTGGTGGTGATCCGGCCGAGCAGCGCGTCGCGGTCCGCGGTCTTGGCGCGGCCCTTGTTGATCTGGCCGGTGATCAGCGTGTGGGCGTAGGCCTTGCCCTTCTCGGCGGCCTCGATCGACTGGTCGACCAGGACGACCTCGATCCCGGCCTGGGCGGTGACGTAGGCGACGCCCGCGCCCATGAAGCCGGCGCCGATCACGCCGACCCGCCGCAGGCTGGTGGCGGGAACGTCCTTCGGTCGGCGGGCGCCCTTGTTCAGCTCCCCCATGGAGATGAACAGCGTGCGGATCATCGCCGCCGCCTCCTTCGAGCGCAGGATATGCGCGAAGTACCGGCTCTCGACCCGCAGGGCGAGGTCCATGGGCAGCTGCAGACCCTCGTAGACCGAGGCCAGGATCGCCTTGGCGGCCGGGTAATTGTCGTGCGTCTCCCGGCGATAGATCGCGTTGGCCGGCGGCCAGATCATCATGCCGGCGGGCGAGTAGACCTTTCCGGAGGGCGCCTTGAACTTCGGCACGTCCCAGGGTGCCACCGCCGAGCCGCCGTCGCGGATCCAGGCCTTGGCGCGCTCGACGATCTCGGCCTGCGGCGCCACCGCGTGGATCAGCCCCATGCCCTTGGCCATCGGCGCGCGGATCTGCTCGCCCTTGAACAGCATCTGGAGCGCGTCGCCGGTCTGCATCAGCCGCGCGACCCGCTGGGTGCCGCCGCCGCCCGGGAACAGCCCGACCTTGATCTCCGGCAGCCCGAGCCGTGTCTTAGCATCGTCCGAGGCGATGCGGTGGTGGCAGGACAGGGCGAGCTCGAAGGCGCCACCCAGGCACAAGCCCTGGATCGCGGCAGCGAACGGCTTGCCGCAGGTCTCAAGCCGCCGGAACAGCAGCGACAGGCGCCGCGACGCCTCGAAGAAGTGGCGCATCGCCACCTCCTCGCCCTGCTCGGCCTTCAACTGCTCATAGGCCCGGCCGAGCCCCTGCAGCATCGTGAGGTCGGCGCCACCGGAGAAGTTGTCCTTGCCGGTGGCGATCACGCAACCCTTGATCGCCGCGTCCGAGGCGACCCGCTGGATGATCTGCTCGAGCTGATCCATCACCGCTTCGGTGATCACGTTCATCGAACGGCCCGGCATATCCCAGGTCGCCACCGCAACGCCGTCTCTATCGGTCTCAAAACGGAAATCGGTCAGCGTCATCGTGCCGTCCTCCCAAAGTCACGCCGTCTAAAAGCCGGTGGTTGTACGTTAAGGTTGCATTGAGCGCCGTAGCGCATGATCCGCCGGTCGGGGGGTACCGACGGATTCGGCATATGACGAAGGACATTGGCTGCCGCGCATGCCGCGACGGGGCCGCCCTCGATTTCGACTTCACAATGGCGTTTCAGCCGATCCTCGACCTCGGATCCGGGCACGTCTGGGCCTACGAGGCCCTGGTGCGCGGGCCCAACGGCGAACCGGCCGGCACCATCCTCGACCGGGTCACCGACGCGAATCGCTACCAGTTCGACCAGGCCGCGCGCGTCAAGGCGATCGAATTGGCCGGGCGCCTGTTCCCGCGGGACAGCGACACGCGGCTGTCGATCAACTTCATGCCGAACGCGGTCTACGAGCCGAACGCCTGCATCCGCGCCTCGCTGGAGGCCGCGCGACGCGTCGACTTCTCGTATCGGCGGATCATGTTCGAGTTCACCGAACAGGAGCGGTTCCGCGACATTGAGCATGTGAAGCGCATCGTCGCCGCCTACCGCAAGCAGGGCTTCCTGACGGCGCTCGATGATTTCGGCGCCGGCTTCGCGGGGCTGAACCTGCTGGCGAATTTCCGTCCCGACCTGATCAAGATCGACATGGAGCTCGTGCGCAGCATCGACACGGATTCCGGCCGCCACGCGATCGTGTCCGGAATCATCGCCATCGCCCGCGCGCTCGGCGTCACGGTTCTGGCCGAGGGCGTCGAGACCGCGGGGGAACTCGATGCCCTGCGCGGTCTCGGGATTACGCTCGTGCAGGGCTATCACTTCGCCAAGCCCAAGCTCGAAGACCTGCCCCGGGTGGACGGCTTCGCCCATCGGGCGGCCGCGCGCGCGGCCTGAGACCAGCCGATCGCGCGCGGGGAACGGCATCGGCTACTTCGGCGCCGGTGCGGGGGGAGCTGCCGGGGGCGGCACCGGCGGCGCACCGGTCTTCGGGGCGTTGTCGGTGGCGGCGGCCACCGCCAGCATGTTGAGCAACTTCGTCACCGAGTTCTGCGAGATCGCCGTCACCGCCGAGTTGGGGTCGGCGTTCATCGTCTGGAACTTGAGGTAGGTCGGATCGGCGTAGATCTCGTCCAGATGCTTCAGCTCCGCGAGCGTGAACTTCTGGGCGTATTCCTTCGACAGCCCCTCGATCATGATGCCGCGCTGCTTCTCGAACTCGTCCGTGAGTTCCTTGCGCACGGCCTCGGCGCGCGATTCCGGCATCGCCGCGACGGTCTTCTCCAGGGCGACGTTGAAGCCGGTCTGAAGGTTCTTGATCAGGGTCTTGTTCACCAGCGACGTGGCTTCGGTGATACGGTCGGACGCATCGTCGGCACGTGCGGCCAGCGGTATGCTCAGGGAGACGCCCAGGCAGAGCGTCGCGATCAGGCGGTTCAAGGGCTCGACTCCCAATGTTTTATCGTCCGGCCCGGATTCGGGCCGACCGTCGCCCGCGCCTCTAGCAGCGTTCCCGGGCTTTGGGGAGCGGCCTTGACCGGCCCCCCGCGCCGCACCGTCGCTCAGACGCGCTCGATGATCGTGGCGGTGCCCATGCCCGCACCGATGCAGAGCGTCACCAGCGCGCGCTCCTTGCCGGTGCGCTCCAGCTCGTCGAGCACCGTTCCGAGGATCATCGCGCCGGTCGCCCCGAGCGGGTGGCCCAGGGCGATCGCGCCGCCGGTGACGTTGACGATTTCGGGATCGAGGTCGAACGCCTGGCAGAAGCGCAGCACCACCGCCGCAAAGGCCTCGTTCACCTCGAACAGATCGATGTCGGAGAGGCTCAGCCCGGACCGGGCCAGAACCTTGCGGGTGACGTCCACCGGCCCCGTGAGCATCAGGGCCGGATCCGAACCGATGTTGGCAAACGCCCGGATCCGCGCCCGCGGCCGCAGGCCCGCGGCGGCGCCGGCCGCCTGCGAGCCGATCAGCACGGCGGCGGCGCCATCGACGATGCCCGACGAATTGCCGGCATGGTGGACGTGGTTGACCGTCTCGACATCCGGGTGCGCGTCGGTCGCCACCGCGTCGAACCCGCCCATCTGGCCCATCTGGACGAAGGAGGCCTTCAGCGCGGCGAGCGACTGCATGTCGGTGCCCGGCCGCATATGCTCGTCGCGATCGAGCAGCGTGATGCCGTTCACGTCGCGGACCGGGACCACCGAGCCGTTAAACAGCCCGTCCGCCCAGGACTTGGCCGAGCGCGCCTGCGATCGCACCGCGTAGGCGTCGCAATCGTCCCGCGAGAACCCGTACTTGGTGGCGATCAGGTCCGCCGAGACGCCCTGCGGCATGAAGTACGACTTGATGGCGATCGCCGGATCGACCGGCCAAGCCCCACCGGACGCGCCGATGCCGATGCGGCTCATCGATTCGACGCCGCCCCCCACCGCCATCTCGTGCTGGCCGCTCATCACCTGCGCGGCGGCGAAATTCACCGCGTCGAGGCCCGACGCGCAGAAGCGGTTGATCTGGATGCCAGGGACGTGGTCGCCGTAATCGCTCACCAGCGCGGCGGCGCGGGCGATGTCGCCCCCCGCCTCGCCCACCGGGTCGACGCATCCCAGGATCACGTCATCCACCAGGGCGGTATCGAGGCCGTTGCGGTCCTTCAGGGCCCGCAGGGCGGTCTCGGCGAGGCGCAGGGCCGTCACCTCGTGCAGGGCTCCGTCCGCCTTGCCACGGCCGCGCGGCGTGCGGACGTGATCGTAGATGAAGGCTTCGGGCATCGGCGTTCCCCAGCGTGTTCTTGCCTGTTGGCGACGCGGCCTTACCGGGCCGACTCGCTGGGCGCCAGTCTGCCACGGCGGATACGCGTCGCACCATCCCGGACCGTGGCGAATCGGCCAAGCGTGAAGCCCGCGTAAAACAGGACCGCGCCCGATCGGGGTTCGATCGGGCGCGCTCGTTAGGATGGTTGAGGAGTGGCCTGGGGCCCGTTCGGGATCCTAGTCCTGAAGCATCCGCTTCAGCAGCTCGACCTCGTCGCCGAGAACCGTATCCTCGCCGATCTGCTTCTCGATCTTGCGCACCGCGTGCAGCACCGTGGTGTGGTCGCGTCCACCGAACCGGCGACCGATCTCGGGCAGCGAGCGCAGGGTCAGCACCTTCGACAGGTACATGGCGATCTGGCGCGGCTTGACCACGGCGGCGGTGCGCCGCTCCGACAGGATGTCCGAGCGCGAGACGTTGTAGCGCGAGGCGACCAGCTTCTGGATATCCTCGATCTTGATGCGCTTCGGCTCGCGGTTCTTCACGAGGTCGCGGATCGCGCTCTCGGCGGTCTCCATCGTGACGGCGGTGCCGGTGAGCGTGGCGTGGGCCAGCAGACGGTTGACCGCGCCTTCGAGGTCGCGGCCGTTGGCCGTGATCGCCCGGGCCACGTAGGTCGCGACCTGCGGCGACACGTCGAAGCCCGGATGCGCCGCCCGCACCGCGGCGAGCCGCGCCGACAGGATCGAGACGCGCAGCGCCTCGTCGAGGGCCGTGATCTCGACCACGAGGCCGCCGCCCAGGCGCGAGCGCACGCGCTCGTCCAGCGCCTCCAGCTCGGTCGGGGGCCGGTCGGACGCCATCGATCAGCGCGTTGATGGTGTGGCCGAATTCCGCCTGGATCGACTTGCCTTGAATGAACTGGACGTCGTCCAGGATCAGCAGATCGATGCCGCGCAGACGCTCCTTGTAGGCGAGGGCCGACTG
>NZ_VRVA01000112.1:0-15528 GCF_008039945.1 Methylobacterium sp. WL64 | reverse complement strand
GGTCCGGCCGGGGCCGGGGCGCCCTGCGCCAGCGCGGCCACGGGGCCGCCGAGCAGCGCCAGCACCGAGAGACCGGTGCCGAGGCGAGCGGGAAGGCGGAAACGGGTCGGGACCATACGCAACACTCCCGACGGCGCCCGGGACGGCGCGGTCGGGCGGGATGATGAAGCGGTACGGTTACCAATCTCCTCCGGTGAATCGCCCCTGGCGGCGGGGCCCGTTCACCATCCCCCGAGGGGGATCGCTTCCGGACCCGGGGGCGGATATCGATTCGCGTGGAAAAGGCGCACCCTGCCGGGCCGTGCCGTGAAGGACGATCAGCCGCCGCCATGCCGGAGTCCGGATCCCAGCGCACCGGGGATGTCCCGAGCACGATGCCCTACCTGCCCCAGCTCGACGGGGTGCGGGCGCTCGCGATCCTGATCGTGTTCGCGGCCCATTGCGGCTACAGCCACGTGGTGCCGGGGGGCTTCGGCGTCACGGTGTTCTTCTTCCTCAGCGGCTACCTGATCACGACGCTGCTGCGGATCGAGCGCGCGCGCGCCGGCGGGGTGTCGCTGTCGGCCTTCTACCTCCGGCGCAGCCTGCGGATCCTGCCGCCGCTCTACCTGACCCTGCTCGCCGCCGGGGCGCTCTACGCGGCGGGGCTCCTCGACTGGATGCCGGTCGCGCCGGCGGCCGTGCTCGGCCAGGTGCTGTTCCTGACCAACTATCCCGGCCTGTTCGGCACCGAGGCGGTGCTGCCGGTGCCGCTCTGGAGCCTCGCCATCGAGGAGCATTTCTATCTGGTCTTCCCCCTGGCCTACGCCCTGTGGCTCGGGCGCCTGCAACCGCGCCGGGCGGCGCTGGCCTGCCTGGGGCTCTGCGCGGCTGTGCTGGCGATCCGCTGCGTCAACGTCTGGCGGCTGCCCGATTACAGCCTGAACTATTCCTGGACCCACACCCGCATCGACGCGATCCTGTTCGGCTGCTGCCTCGGCCTGTGGAACAACCCGGTGATCCCGGGGGACCGCGCTTGGCGGCCTCAGGCCTGGCACGTCGCCGCGAGCCTCGGGGTGATCCTGCTGACCCTGGCCGTGCGCGATCCCGCCTTTCGCGAGACCCTGCGCTACACCCTCCAGAGCGCGGCACTGTTCGTGCCGTTCGCCTACCTGCTGCACGGCGAGGGCCGGGCGGTGCGGTGGCTCGCGGCCCGGCCGATGCGCCAGCTCGGCCTGTGGTCCTACAGTTTCTACCTGGCCCACATGGCCGTGGTGGCGGGGGTGCTGCACCAGGCGCCGGCCCTGCACGGGTTCTGGCTGATGCTGGCGGCCTTCCCGCCGACGCTGCTCTGGTGCTGGGCGATGTACGGGCTGGTCGAGCGCCCCTGCGCCCGCCTGCGCCGAAGGCTTCTGGCCGATCGCCCGCCGGAGCCGACCCTGTCGGAGGGCGGGCGTCGCACTCGCGTCACCCCCGCCTGAGTCTGTCGCGCGCGGCGGCATGGTCCGGGGCGGCCTGGAAGCTGTCCAGCATCGCGTGCCAGAGCGGCTTGCGCCGGAACTGCGCGTCGAGCGGCAGCGCCCGCTGGGGCAGGCCGTCCGGCCGCTTGCGGTTGGGGTGGTCGTTCAGCCACGTGTCGGGGTCGTAGATGTCCCAGGTGAGCACGTCGAGCAGGGCGGGCTCGGCCAGGACCACGTCGAGGTAGCGGCGGGCGAAATCCGCCACCCTGCGGTCGCGGGTCGCCACGTCGGACGGGAACGCCCTATCGTCGATGTCGAGCTCGGTGACCGCGATCCCCAATCCCATCTGGCCGATCTCGTGCAGGAAGCGCCGCAGCTGGCCCTGGTCGATCGGGACCGTGCTGGTGAGGTGCGATTGCAGGCCGAACCGCCGGATCGGCACGCCGCGCGACCGCATCGCCTCGAGCTGGCGCAGCACCTTGGTGCGCTTGGCCTCCATCCAGGGCGCGCCCTGCTCGACCGCGTCCTCGTTCCAGGTGCCGGCCGCGGCCGGGTCGGTCTCATGCAGGATCCGGAAGGCGCGGTCCACGTAGCCGGGCCCCATCGCGGCGAGCCAGGGGGACTCGCGCAGGCCCCCGCCCCGGTCGGGGTCGCCCTCGTTGCCCAGGATCTCGTTGACCACGTCCCAGGCGACGATCTGCCCCCGGTAATGGCCGGCCACGGTCTCGATCCAGCGCCGCATGAAATCCTCGGCCTGGACGGGGCTCGCCCGGCCGAGCAACGGCGCGACCCAGGGGGGCAGGGCCGCGTGCCAGACCAGGGTGTGCCCGCGCATCCGCTGGCCGTTGGCCCGCGCGAAGCGCAGGATCGCGTCGCCGCGGGCGAAATCGGTGCGCCCGGGGGCGGGCAGCACCTCCTCCATCTTCATCTCGGTGCCGCAGACCAGGATCCCGCACTCCCGGGCAACCGCCTGCCGGTACGCCGGGGTCGATTCGAACCGGTGGAACGGCACCTCGCAGCCATACGTCAGCCCTTTGGCGGCGGCGGCCGCCTGGAGGCTGTCGGCCGACCAGGACGGCCTGCCGAGGGGCCCGAAACCGGACGGCGCGGCCCGCGCCATTGTGGCGAGGCCGGCGCAGGCGGACCCCGCAAGGAGCGCGCGGCGGCTCGGCGGGCCGGAGGGTGGGGTCATGCCGGGTTCTCGGTTGGGGGTACGACACCCCGTCAGTCGGGGCGCCGCAGGCGAGCCCGGAATGACACGGTGGGTGAGCCTGCGCCGCGGGCATTATCAACGCCCGGAGGAATAACATCTCTTCATCCGATCGCCCTGGTCGGCAAGGGCGCCGGCAACGGACCGATCGCACCTTTTCCAACTCGCCTTCGGGCCCGACTCGCCCCATCTTCGGGGCGCCATCCAGCCGAGGACCGACCCATGAGCCAGCATCCCGCCATCAGCCCAGGGCGCAGCGCGGTCGTCACCGGGGCGGCGAGCGGCATCGGGCTCGCGGCGGCCAAAGCCTTCGCTCGGGCCGGCATGAACGTCTGGCTCGCCGACCTGCCCGGCCAAGCCCTCGACGACGCCCGCCGCGCCGTGGCCGAGCTCGCCGCCGTCGAGGTCCGGGCCTTGCCCACCGACGTCTCGGACCGGGAGGCCGTGGAGGCCCTGGCGGCCCATGTCGCCAAGGCCGCCCCCCCGGCCGTGGTGATGCTGAACGCCGGGATCGAGGCCGGCGGAACGCTGTTCTCCGACGCCGAAACCTGGACCCGGATCCTCGCCACCAACCTCGGGGGCGTGGTCAACGGCATCCACGCCTTCGCGCCCGGCATGATCGCGGGCGGCCAGCCCGGTGCGGTGATCGTCACCGGCTCCAAGCAGGGCATCACCACGCCGCCCGGCAACGCGCCCTACAACGTCTCCAAGGCAGCCGTGAAGGCGGCCACCGAGGCGCTGGCCCACGAGCTGCGCACCCGCGAGGGGTGCCGAACCACCGCGCACCTGCTGATCCCGGGCTTCGTCTATACCGGCCTAACCAAGGCCCGCGGCGTCGCCGAGAAGCCGCCCGGCGCCTGGACGCCGGAAGAGACCGTCGCCTTCATGCTGGAGCGGCTGGAGGCGGGCGATTTCTACATCCTCTGCCCCGACAACGAGACCACGAGGGCGCAGGACGAGAAGCGCATCGCCTGGGCGGCCGGCGACATCATCGAGAACCGGCCGGCGCTCTCGCGCTGGCATCCAGATTTCTCGGAGGCGTTCAAGCGGTCCATGGCGGAGTGATCGCCACCGTCGTTGCGGACGCAGCGAAACGACCCGGGGCTCCGCGACGCAGGGCGCTGTCGCGCGCGAACGGACCCAGAAGCGTCCTGAACATTCGTTCCGGGGCGCGCGGATGCGCCGGTCGTTGCATCCCCCACGCCGGTTCGATCGAGGGGGGACGCTGCGCCGCGCTGAGCCCCGGGTCGCTTGGCGGCTCTTGCGGTGGCGGCTTGGGCCCGGGGATCCGGACACGTGCCGCCAGCCTACGGAAACCGCCCGGACCTGAACAACGCCTGAGGGACGAAGTCACGTCTCCGTCAACTTATAAGCGTCACACCTGAGGCACGGCCGGTCGCGGCATCGCGGCCGGCGAGGCACAGGAGGACATCGATGTTCACCAAGACCGCACGCCTACGCTTGGCGGCCGCCGCACTGGCACTCGGGGGGATCGCCCTCGGAGCCCCCGCGATGGCCGCGCCGCTCGGCCTCGACACCGGCCTGCACCAGGGCGCCGGCGACATCGTGGATGTCCAATACGGCTACGGGTACGGCCATCGCCACGGCTTCGGCCCGCGTCACGGCTTCGGACCGGGCTTCCGCGGCCACCACCACCACGGCTGGGGGCGCGGCCACCATCGCGGCTGGGGCCATCGCGGCGGCTACGGTCATCACCGCCACGGCGGCTGGGGCCACCGTCACGGCCACGGCCGCTGGTGAGGCCGGCGGGGCCGGAGCCTATCCGGCCCCGACCCGCTCGATGATCGCCGGCCGGCCGGGGGGCGCCGCGCCGATCCGGTAGGCCGCCCGCAGGGCCGCCTCGGCGCGGTCGGCGGCGGCCGCGTCGGCCGCGTGCACGATCCCCAGCAGGCCGGTCGCGTCGCCGGGACCTGCGAGGTCGGTGAAGCCGACCCGCGGGTCGATCGCGTCCTCGGGCCGGGTCCGTCCACCGCCGAGCCCGATCACCGCCAGACCGATCGCCCGGGTATCGATGGCGGCGACGGCCCCGTCCTGGCGGACCGCCCGCTGCACCGGCGCGGCCGGCAGGTGTCGCGCCGGGGCCTTCAGCAGATCGCCGGGGCCGCCGAGCGCGGCGACCATGTCACAAAAGATCTCGGCTGCCCGGCCGGAGGCCAGCACCGCCTCCAGGCGCCTGGCCGCCGCGTCCCGGTCCGGCGCGAGACCGCCGATCACCAGCATCTCGGCCGTGAGCGCCAACGTGACCGCGTGGAAGCGCGGCTCGCGGCGCGCGCCCGTCAGGTAGTCGATCGCGTAGGCGACCTCGACGGCGTTGCCGGCGGCGCTGGCGAGCGGCGCGTCCATGTCGGTGATCAGCGCGGCGGTGCGCAATCCGGCGCCCTCGGCCACCGTGACGATGCTCTCGGCCAGGGCCCGGGCTTCGTCCAAGCCCGTCATGAAGGCGCCGGAGCCCTGCTTGACGTCCATCACCAGCCCGTCGAGCCCGGCGGCGAGCTTCTTCGACAAGATCGAGGCGGTGATCAGGTCGAGGGATTCCACCGTGCCGGTGACGTCGCGGATCGCGTAGAGGCGCCGGTCGGCCGGGGCCAGCTCGGCGGTCTGGCCGATGATCGCGCAGCCGACCTGGCCGACCACCCGGCGGAAGTTGTCGAGCCCCGGCGTGGCGTCGTAGCCCGGGATGCTGGCGAGTTTGTCCAGCGTTCCGCCGGTATGGCCGAGGCCGCGGCCCGAGATCATCGGCACGTAGCCGCCGCAGGCCGCCACCATCGGGGCGAGGGCCAGGCTCACCGTGTCGCCGATGCCACCGGTGGAGTGCTTGTCGAGCACCGGACCCGGCAGGTCCCAGGCGAGCACCTGGCCGGATCCGGCCATCGCCCGGGTCAACGCCACCCGCTCCGGCAGCGCCAGGCCGCGGAAGAACACCGCCATGGCGAAGGCCGCCGCCTGCCCCTCGCCGACCGCGCCGTCGGTGAGGCCCCGGACGAAGGCCGCGATCTCCTCCGGATCGAGGGCCAGGCCGTCCCGCTTGGCCCGGATGGTTTCTTGCGGCAGGCGCATCGGTTTCACGAGTCCCGCGCCTGGATCAGCGCCCCGAACAGACTGCTCGCCCCGAGCCTGAAGGTCTTCGGGCTCACCCAGTCCGGCCCCATGATCCGGTCGGCGAGGGCCAGATAGGCGCCGGCATCGGCGACGCTGCGCAGTCCGCCGGAGATCTTGAGGCCCGCCGTACGGCCGCCATCCCGGCCCCTGGCTCGGATCTCGGCCAGCATCGCCTCGGCGGCCTCCGGGGTCGCCGAGACCGGGCTCTTGCCCGTGGAGGTCTTGAGGAAGTCGGCGCCCGCCTCCAGCGCCAGCCGCCCGGCGCGCCGGATCGCCTCGGGCTCGGCAATCTCGCCGGTCTCGAGGATCACCTTCAGCACGGCGGCCCCGCAGGTGTCGCGCACAACCTCGACCATGTCGCGGGCGGTGGCGGCGTCGCCGCGCAGGACGGCGCGGTAGGGCAGGACGAGGTCGATCTCGTCGGCGCCGTCGCGCAGGGCCTCGGCGGTGTCGTCGGTCGCCCGGGCACAATCCTCGCCGCCGGCCGGGAAGTTGATCACCGTGGCGACCCGGATGCCGCTGCCCTTGAGCGCCCGCGCGCCCTGCGCCACGAAATGCGGCCAGACGCAGATCGCCGCGACGCCGCCGCGGCGCGCATCCCGGCAGAGCGCGTCGATCTTCGGCTCGGTGCAGGTCTCGGTCAGGTCCGTGAGGTCGAGGAGCGGCAGCGCCCGGCGGGCGACCGCACCGGCATCCGGGTCATCCATGGTCGGTCTCCTGAGCCGGCAGGCCTGCGGCGAAGGCCCGGACCAGGCGGCCGAGATCCTCGGCGGCCCGGGCCGCCACCGCCTTTGTCTCGGCGTGATGAGGCGCGCCCCCGGCGATCCCGGCGGCGAGGTTGGTCACCACCGACACGGCCGCCACCGGCAGGCCGAGGAAGCGGGCGAGGATCACCTCGGGCACGGTGGACATGCCCACGAGGTCGGCCCCGAGGATGCCGGCCATCCGGACCTCGGCCGGGGTCTCGAAGCTCGGGCCGGAGAACCACGCGTAGACGCCCTCACCGAGGGGCACGCCGCAGGCCCCCGCCGCGGCCCGGAGGCGCACGCGCAGGTCGAGATCGTAGGCGTCGGTCATCGGCACGAAGCGGGCGTCGCTCGCCTCGCCGATCAGCGGGTTCATGCCCGACAGGTTGATGTGGTCCTGGAGCAGGACCAGGCTGCCGGGGCCGGTCTCCGGCCGCAGGGACCCGGAGGCGTTGGTCAGCAGCAGGCGCCGCGCCCCGAGGCCGGCCGCGCAGGCGAGCGGCACCCGCATCGCCGCCGCGTCGCCCCGCTCGTAGGCATGGGCCCGGCCCTCGAACACCAGCACGGGGCGCCCGGCCAGGCGCCCGCGATGCAGCCGGCCGCCATGGCCGCTGACGCCGGCCCCGGGGAAACCCGGGACCGCCGCGTAATCCAGCGCATGCACGTCTTCCAGGTCGGCCGCGATCCCGCCGAGTCCGGTGCCGGTGACGATCGCGCAGGCATAGCCGCCGCCGAAGCCGGCGGCCCGCAGCGCGGCGAGGGCGGCGGCCTCAGTCACCCAGCGTCTCCGGCCCGAACGATTCGGGCAGCAACTCCGCCAGCGTGAAGGTTCTCGCGACGCGCTCCGGCCCGGCCGCATGGATCTGCGTGTCCGGCCCGGCGAATTCGCGGATGCGCTGGCGGCAGGCGCCGCAGGGCGTCACCAGGCCCGCACCGTCGCCGCAGACCAGGATCGCGGCGATGCGCCGGCCGCCGCCCGCGATCATCGCGGCGATCGCCCCGGCCTCCGCGCAGGTCCCGACCGGATAGGCCGCGTTCTCGACGTTGCAGCCGGCATGGATCGCCCCGCGCTCGTCCCGAAGCGCCGCCCCGACCCGGAACCGGGAATAGGGCGCATGCGCCCGCTCGCGCACCGCCCGGGCGGCCTCGAACAGGGCTGTCAGCCCCTCATCCCGTTGCGCTGAATCGGCGGCCTGCATGGCCGATCTTTGGCACCCGGCGGGGCGGGCTGTCGAGGGGTGGCGCGCGCCCACGTGGATCGGATCGTCGTCTTCGCGACGCGCCCTGTGCCGGTGCGTCGCTCCCGGCCCAGATCACGCCCGGCCGGCTGCCCCGCCCGTTCCCGCATACCGGGAACCTCAGTGGGCAGTGATCGCGGACCCAGCCGAGACAGCGCTGCACGTCGTCCCGCAAAGGACCCGGGTCGCCTTCCGCCGGCGCTGCATGCGCCGGAGAAAGGGGCAGCTGTCCGCCAAACCCCGTTCCGCTCGCCTCAGTGCGCCGCCGCGCCGGCCCCCAGCATCCCGGCGGCCTGCCGCAGGACCGCGTCGTCCTGCGGGCCACTCAGCGCGTAGGCGGTGTCGCCGGCATTCCAGGACAGGAGCGTGCCGTCGTCGGAGCCGGTGAGCGCCGCCGGGCCGCCGCGCAGGCCGCGGGTGGCGAACAGCGAGGCCTCACCCATCGGGCCGGCCTCGAAGGCGATCTCGATCCCGGTGCCGTGGCGGCCGGGGAAGATCTGGATGTCGCGCACCTGCCAGCCGGCCGGGAGCGGCGGCAGATCGATGCCGGTGACCGATTGGAGGCGGGTGCGATCGTAGACCGGGTGCTCGCCCTGGCTGGAGATGCTCTTGCGGAGCTGCGCCACGGCGCGGGCCTGGCGGGCATCGGCGATCAGGGCCGGATCGGGGGTCGCGGCCAGCGTGTCGGGCACGCCGAACCGGCCGATCTCGTCGTGGGCCAGCCAGCCCGCGCCGACCAGGACCACGATGGCTGCGGCGCGCTTGAGCCGCGCGCCGACCCGGCGCCAGCGCTGGTTGCGGTCGAAGCGGCGCGCCAGGACGAGGGTGCGGTCGGGCCCCGGCCCGGGCATGCGCGCGAAGGCGGCCCGGAGGGCGTCGCGGTCGTGCAGGTCGGCCATCACCTGGGCGGCGGCCCCGGGATGGGCAGCCAGATGCCCCTCGACGTCGAGACGGCGCATCGGGTCGATCTGCCCGTCGACGAAAGCGATGAGATCGTCGTCTGTTATCGGATCCATCATCGGTGAAGTCCTCGGTTCCAGCGTGCCGCCGGGGCGGATCCGCCGGTCGTCATCATCTCTGTTCCGGCCCTGCCGCGGTCCGGGTCGAATGCCTCAGGCATCCCCGGCGGCGCGCTTCATGGGCGGCCGGTCCCGGGCCCCGTCGGAGGCGACGAGGCGCAGGCCCGGGAAGGTGCCGCGCCGGACAACCGAACTGTCGGATTCGGGCTCGGCCTCGTTCGCGCTCCGGCCGCCATCCTCGAAGGCACGCAACGCCGCCCGGCCGCGGCCGAGGCGGGACATCAGCGTGCCGATCGGGATCCCCAGCACCGCGGCGGCATCGGCATAGGCCATGCCCTCCAGGGTCACGAGGTGGAGGGCGGCGCGCTGCTCCTCCGGCAGGGTCAGGAAGGCCTGCCGGATCTGGGCCAGGCGGACGCGGCCCTCCTGGGCGGGGGGCGCCATGTCCTCGCTCATCCGCACGAGTGCGTCGGCGTGCCGCGCCTCGACCTGACGGCGGCGCTGCTCGTCGATGAAGGCGTTGTGCAGCACCGTCATCATCCAGGTGCGCAGGTTGGTGTTGGGGCGCAGGGACCCCTGCATCTCCAGGGCGCGCACCAGGGTATCGTGCACGAGGTCGTCCGCCCGCAGCGCGTCGCGGGTCAGCGAACGGGCGTAGCGCCGCAGGGGCACCAGCAGGTCGACGATGTCCGGATGCTTGAGCTTGTCTGACGCCATAGGGGGTGAACGCGGGGCCCCGGGCGTTTAATCCCGGGTGTCTAATCCCCGGCGCCGATCAGGCCTGATCGAGGGTGGCGGCGATGCCCGAGACGAGGCGCGGGTCGGTGGGCTCCACCTGGGTGGCGAAGGCGGCAGCCAGGGATCCGTCGCGGGCGATCAGGTACTTGTGGAAGTTCCAGCGCGGGGTCTCGCCCGGCCGCTCCGCCGCCGCCCATTGGTAGAACGGGTGGGCGCCCGGCATCTTCACCCGGGTCTTGGCGGTCAGCGGGAAGGTCACGCCGTGATTCTTCCGCGCGGCCTCCGCGATGGCCGGGCCGTCGAGCGGCTCCTGGTTCCCGAAATCCGGCGACGGCACGCCGATCACCGTGAGGCCCCGGTCGCCGAAGCGGGTCCACAGGGTCTGGAGCCCGGCGAGCTGGCCGGCATAGCCGCAGGCCGTGGCGGTGTTGACCACCAGGATCGGCCGGCCGGCATAGGCCGAGAGCGGCATGGCGCCGCCCTCCGGATGCTCGAAGGCGAAGTCGCCCGCCCGCCCGGACGGCGCGGCCCGGGCGGCACCGGCAAACCCGGCGCCCAGCAGGATCAGGGTCTCGCGGCGCAACATCGTCATGGCGGCCTCGCACGGTCACGGGCACTCGCACGCCCACACGGAACCTAGCGCGCGTCGGGCAGATCCCAACGACCGGGATCCCGAAGGGCCTGCGGCCCTTTGGCGGGGTTCGGGGCGCGCAGCCCCGCGCTTCGCCTACGCGGCCCGCACCGTGTCGAGGAAGCGGTGGACCTCGGCGTCCAGCCGCTCCGCCTGGACCGACAGTTCGGAGGCCGAGCCGAGCACCTGCACGGCGGCGGCTCCGGCGCCCTCGGCGGCACTGGCGACCCCGGCGATGTTGGCTGTGACCTCGCCGGCCCCGGTCGCGGCCTGGCCGACGTTCCGGACGATCTCCTGGGTGGCCGAGCCCTGCTCCTCGATCGCCGCGGCGATGCCGGTGGACAGCCCGCTCATCTCGGTGATGCGGCCGACGATGATCCCGATCGCGTCCACGGTCTCCCCGGTCCAGGACTGGATCTCGCCGACCTGCCGGGCGATCTCGCCGGTGGCCCTGGCGGTCTGGCCGGCCAGCTCCTTCACCTCCGTGGCGACCACCGCGAAGCCGCGCCCCGCCTCGCCGGCCCGCGCGGCCTCGATCGTGGCGTTGAGCGCCAGCAGGTTGGTCTGGCCGGCGATGCCGCTGATCAGGTCGACCACGGCGCCGATCTTCACGGCCCCGTCGCGCAGGTTGCGCACGAGGTCCGCGGATTTCCCGGCTTCCAGCACGGCGGCGTCGGCGAGGTCGGCCGAGGCCTGCACCTGCCGGCCGATTTCGTTGACGGAGACCCCGAGTTCCTCGGCCGCCGCCGCCACGGTGTTGACGTTGGAGGCCGCCTGCTCGGCCGCCGTCGCCACGGTGGTCGACTGGCTGGCGGTCTCGGCCGCCACGGCGCTCATGTGCTCGGCGGTGGATTTCAGGTTCGCCGCGGCGGTGGCGACCGCGCGGATGATGCCGCCGACGGCGCCCTCGAAGCTGGCGGCCAGATCGCGCATCGCCGTCTTGCGCTGTGCCTCCTGGCCGATCCGGGCCTTGGCGGCCTCCGCCTCCAGCACCTTCGTGCGGGCGAGCCCGTCGCGGAACACCTGCACGGCGCCGGCCATCGCGCCGATCTCGTCGCGGCGGCCGACGCCGGGGATCTCCACGGTGAGGTCGTCGGCGGCGAGCCGGGTCATGGTCTGGGTCATCCGGTTGATCGGCTTGCCGATGCCGTGATTCAGGAGCAGCGACCCGACTAGGGCGGTGATCACCACCGCGCCGAGGCCGATCAGGTTGGCCATCCGCGACGCCGAGACGGCCGCGGCCGAGGCGGCGCTCCGGTCCTTCAGCAGATCCTGCTCGACCTGCGCGATCTCGGCCGCCTTGGCGCGCACGGCGTCCATCGTGGCCTTGCCGACGCCCGAACCTTCGAGCCGGCGCGCGTCCTCGCGGGTCGCCGGGTCCGTCATCAAGCTGAGTTCGCGGTCCGCCACCGCGCCGCTCCAGCGCTCGGTCAGGGCTTTCAGCTCCAGGAGGCGTCCGGGCTGCGTGGGATTGTTGGCGGTGAGCTTGCGCGCCGCGTCCCAGGAGGCCGCGAACGCCTTCCGCCCGGCCTGCTCGGGTTCGAGGAAGCGCGGCTCGGCGGAGATCAGGTAGCCCCGCAGGGCGGTCTCCCGGTCGACCATCGCGACCACCATCCGGTCGACCTCGGCCAGCACCTCATGGGTGTGGACGGTCCAGGCCTCGGTCTCCTCGATCAACCCGATATTGCGGAGCGAGACCACCGAGACGGCGACGGTGATCGCCAGCATCAGGGCCATGACCAGCGCGATCTTCACGCCGGTCCTGAGATCGATCAGGCGAAAACCCATGGGCCGTCCTTCAGGGCAGAATCACCGGGCCCACTCGGCCTGCGGTCGACGCGCCGGGATACTACATCTCCGTGAAATATCTCTTACGCCGCACAAATTTTATTAAGAAGCGACACTTAGCCGGATACTATACTCTACAAATTGAAACGTATTCCATGAAACCACGTTCAATCGTGTCGATATGACTACGCAAACGATTGTGCGCTGTACGGGTCTTGCCTCCCGCTCGCCTCCCTCTTGCCGCGCTCGACCAATTTTGCCCCGTCTATTGATACGCGTCCCGCAGGTTCAGGGTGCAGGCGTGGCCGATGGTTCCGTAGGTCTCGGCGAGCCAGGCCCGGGCGGCGCCGCGGCCCTTGTCGCGCAGGCGCTTGAACACGGTCCAGCGCGCGTCGAGCTTGGAGGCGGCGTTGTAATCCTCGAGCGCATCGGTGCCGTCGATCCGGTGCACCAGGACCCGCTGGTAGCCGCCCTGGCCCAGGGTGCCGTCCTCGATCAGGCCGTCGAGGAAGTCGATCGCCCGCAATTCCCGCATCAGGTTGGCGTTGAAGGTGATCTCGTTGAGCCGGTCGCGGATCTCACGCTCCGTGCGCGGGGTCTCGCGCCGCTCGACAGGGTTGATCTGGACCAGCACGATGTCGCGGGTCCGGGCGCCCCGGTGCAGCGGGTAGAGCGGCGGGTTGCCGAGATAGCCGCCGTCCCAATAGGGCACGCCGTCGATCTGGACCGCCTGGAAGACCGTCGGCAGGCAGGCCGAGGCCATCAGGTGGTCGACGGTCAGGCGCTCGCGCTCGAACACCGCGAGCTTGCCGGTCCAGACATTGGTGGCCGAGACGAACAGGCCGGCGGTCTCGGACTCCCGCAGGCGCTCGAAATCCACCTGCGCGGCCAGCGCCTTGCGCAGCGGGTTGATGTTGAGCGGGTTCGACACGTAGGGGCTCGGCGAGAGCATCTTCGACCAGAACTCGGCCACCGGGTTGCCCTTCCACAGGCTGAACAGCCCGCTGACGACGTTGCGCTGGGCCGGGCCGAGGTCACCGTCGAGGCTGACCTCGCGCCAGAACCGCTCGAGCCCCTCCCGGGCGCCGTCCGGGCCGCCCTTCAGCCAGCCGTCGACCATCACGACGGCGTTCATCGCCCCGGCGCTCGCCCCGGTCAGCGCCTCGAAGGCCAGGCGGCCGTCCTCGATCAGGGCATCGAGCACGCCCCAGGTGAAGGCCCCGTGGGCGCCGCCGCCCTGCAGGGCCAGGGCGACCGGCTTCTCGGCCCGGGGCCCCGCCAGGATCCGGTTCGGCGGGTGGGCGGGTGTGGGCTCGATCCCGTCCGAGACAGGGATTCCGGACGAACGGTCGGGCAACATGTCCGGCACGGTTTCCGGGACGGCAGTCACCGGGTTGTGCGGCTCACCGCCGTGGGGATGCTCGCGCATGTCGGCCTCTAATCAGGGCTTCCTACATGGGATGGTGCAGTGCAACATCAACCATGCCCGGGGCTGGCGGCGCGGCGCCGGACGGCGCGCGGCGCGCGATTCCGGCAACAGGGGCGGACGAAAACCGGTGTCGGCCGCGCGGCAAACTCGACATCCGCATCCGGATACGACATGACAGCCGCGATGCTGTCATGCGTGGCGTCTGCTTGACGCCGCGCGGCGTCGTCCGCAGCTAACGGCGGTCGGCCCGCAGCCCCGAAGCTCCGGCGAGGCGCGCGCCGCGAGATGCCCGGCCAGCCCGTTCAAGGCTCCGGCGCTCCGCACAGTGCGCGCACGCGAAGGTCCACGATGGAAGTCATGGAAGCCATCCGCTCCGAAAATCCCGCCGAGACCGCCCTGGCCAGCGGGGGTCCGGAGATCGCCGGCCCCGCGCCGCGCCACCGCACGGTGGGCGTCACGGTCGGCACGGGCGAAGGCGCGGTCACGGTCGGCGGCGGCGCCCCGATCGTCGTGCAGTCGATGACCAACACCGACACCGCCGACATCGACGGCACGGTGGCGCAGGTCGCCCAGCTCGCCCGGGTCGGCTCGGAGCTGGTCCGCATCACCGTCGACCGGGACGAGGCGGCGGCCGCGGTGCCGAAGATCCGTGAGCGGCTCGACCGGATCGGCGTCCACGTGCCGCTGATCGGCGACTTCCACTACATCGGCCACAAGCTTCTGGCCGACCATCCGGCCTGCGCCGAGGCCCTGGCGAAGTACCGGATCAACCCCGGCAACGTCGGGTTCAAGGATAAGAAGGACACCCAGTTCTCATCGATCATCGAGCAGGCGATCAAGTACGGCAAGACCGTCCGGATCGGCGCCAACTGGGGCTCGCTCGACGGCGAGCTGCTCACCCACCTGATGGACGAGAACGCCAAGCTGCCGCGGCCGATCGATGCCCGCGCGGTGATGCGGGAGGCGATGGTGCGCTCGGCGATCGGCTCGGCCGACCGGGCGGTGGAACTCGGCCTGCCGCAGAACAAGATCATCCTGTCGGCCAAGGTCTCGGCGGTGCAGGACCTGATCGCGGTCTACCGCGAGGTGGCGCGCCGCTCGGATTACGCGATCCACCTGGGCCTCACCGAGGCCGGCATGGGCTCCAAGGGCCTGGTCGCGGCCTCGGCGGCGATCGGCGTGCTGCTCCAGGAGGGGATCGGCGACACGATCCGCTACTCGCTCACCCCGGAGCCCGGCGGCGACCGGAGCGTGGAGGTCAAGGCGAGCCAGGAATTGCTGCAGACCATGGGCTTCCGCACCTTCGTGCCGATGGTTGCGGCCTGCCCGGGCTGCGGCCGCACCACCTCGACCACCTTCCAGGAGCTGGCCCGCGACATCCAGAACTGGATCGTCACCTCCATGCCGGAATGGAAGAAGACCTATCCGGGGGTCGAGGGCCTGAACGTCGCCGTGATGGGCTGCATCGTCAACGGTCCGGGCGAATCGAAGCACGCCGATATCGGCATCTCGCTCCCCGGCACCGGCGAGACCCCGACCGCGCCGGTGTTCATCGACGGCAAGAAGGCGATGACGCTGCGCGGCGCCACGCTGGCCAAGGATTTCGAGACGGTCGTGATCGACTACATCGAGCGCCGGTTCGGCCAGCAGGGCGGCGATACCCGCACCGCGGCCGAATAGGCCGGGTCGCGGAACGGCGCCGGACGAATCACCCTGTCGTCCGGGGGCCGTGCAGCGGAGCCCGGGCTCCGGAACCGCAGCAGGGCCGAATCCGGCCCCGTCGGCGGCTCTGGGTTCCGGGCCCGCCCGCGGCGCCCCGGAATGACGAGGCGGGCGACCGGTCGCGTGAGGGCGCTCCCGAAGCGAACGTTCCCCCTACCGCCGCTCCCCGCTCCCACCCGCAGCCTGATCTTCGCACGGCCCCCCGGTTCCCGGCCGCCTGAGGCCGTGATAGCAAGGCCGCACGATCCCGTGAGTGGTCGGCCTGGTGGCCGGCCCGCGTGGTTCGGCGGAGTTTTCGCGTCCTCCTGCCCGGCCTCCGGGCCCCCATGAGCCGACCCGCGAAACGCCGGCCACGCCCGAGCCTCCGACAATCCGCATGAGCCAGACCTTCGCACCCGGCGTAGCAGCCCAGCCCGCGCCCGCGGCGTCTGACGCCGCGCCCCCGTCA
>NZ_VRVA01000111.1:0-15988 GCF_008039945.1 Methylobacterium sp. WL64 | reverse complement strand
TCCCGGCGAAGCGGGCGGGCAGGTGCGGCATGGGGCGTCTCTGGCGAGGGACACCACCAGCCTATCCATCAAGCCCGCTTCGTCACCCAGCGCGTTCCACGGCCGGTCGAAATGGCCAAAGTCGAGCCAAGGGCCCAAACGCAGTCGCGGCCCTCGTGGATCGGCGCCTTGCCGGGCTGGAGCGGGCACGCGGCTTCGTCGATTGGGAGAAGCGCAAGACCTTCGCGGCTGATCTTCGGGCGACTCTAGCGACCATCACCGACGAACTCGGGCCAGCGGATCCCGTGGCCGGGGTGGATCTGACCTGACCGGTATTTTGGACCGGGCTAGGTGAGAGCCTATTGCATGGCGAGGGCCATGGGTAGCCGGAAGGCCAGATCCGGGATGGTGAGGGGCGCGGGTGGCCGATAGCCCAAGGATGAGTGCGGCCGGACGCGATTGTAGGTGTTCTGCCAAAGGCCGATCACGGCCTGCGCTTCCTTCAAGCTGTAGAAAATCTCTTGGCGTAGGCACTCGTCCTTCAGCTTGCCGTTGAAGCTCTCGCAGTACCCGTTCTCCCACGGCGAGCCCGGGGCGATGTACTGGATCTGCGGACCGGTCTTGGCGACCCACTTGCGCAAGGCCTTCGCGATCATCTCCGGTCCGTTGTCGCAGCGAATGTGCTCGGGGATGCCGTGCAGGCACATCGCGTCGGCCAACGCCTCGATCACCCCGAGGCTGTTGATGCGCCGCGCGACCTTCAGCGCGAGGCAGGTCCGGCTGTGCTCGTCGATCAGCGTCAGGACGCGCAGGCTCCGGCCGTCATGGGTCTGAGCCTTTACGAAGTCGAAGCTCCAAACGTGATTGCGGTGGAGCGGGCGCAGCCGCACGCAGGAGCCGTCGTTCAGCCACAGGCGGCTGCGGGGTTTGTGCCGACTGGGGACCTTCAGCCCCTCACGACGCCAAATGCGCTGAACCCGATCCTTGCCCACCGGCCACCCCGCCGCCTGCAGCAGCGCGGTGACGCGACGGTAGCCGTAGCGCCCGTACTCGGACGCCAGGGCAATGATGGCGCGGGTCAGCTCATCCTCGTCAGCCGGAACGATGGACACGTAGCGCTGCGTGCCCCGATGCTGGCCGACGATCCGGCAGGCGTGGCGTTCCGAGAGACCGTACTTCTCCCGGATCCCGTCCACCGTCTGCCGGCGTCGCTCCGGGGCTATAAGTTTCCCGAGGCGACGTCCTTCAGGACCTGACCCACCAATGACAGATCGGCCACGAGCCGGCGCAGGCGCGTGTTCTCGCGCTCAAGATCCTTCATCCGGCGGGCTTGGTCGATCTGAAGGCCGCCGTACTCCTTGCGCCAACGGTAGTAGCTCTGCTCGGAGACGTCCGCCTCCTTACACGCGACGGCGACACTCTTGCCCTGGGCCGTCTGCACCTCGATCTGGCGCAGCATCAAAACCACCTGCTCCGCGCTCGGCCGCTGTCCTCGCCTCATATCCAGCTCCCTTGGTCCCGGCTGATCCTCGCAATCAGCCCGGTCCAAAACCAGCCGGTCAGGTCACGGTGACCATCGACCTCCTACGCACCGCGATTATCGTCGTCGACATGCAGAATGACTTCTGCGCCGCCGGCGGCTGGGTCGACTATCTCGGGGCGGACTTCACGCCCGACCGGGCACCGATCGCGCCGCTTCAGCGGCTGCTGCCGCCCCTGCGCGCGGCCGGCGTACCGGTGATCTGGGTGAACTGGGGCAACCGGCCGGACCTCGCCAACATGCCCTCCAACCAGATCCATCTCTACAAGCCGACGGGCACCGGGATCGGTCTCGGCGACCCGCTCCCCGGGCACGGCGCGCGGGTGCTCGAGAAGGACTCCTGGGCGGCTGCGGTCGTGGACGAACTCGCACCGGACCCTGCGGACATCCGGGTCGACAAGTACCGGATCAGCGGCTTCTGGGACACGCCCCTCGACTCGATCCTGCGCAACCTCGGCATCCGCACGCTGCTGTTCGCGGGCGTGAACACGGACCAGTGCGTGCTGCACTCCCTCACCGACGCCAACTTCCTCGGCTACGGCTGTATCCTGGTGGAGGATTGCTGCGCCACCACCTCGCCGGCCTTCTGCACGGAAGCCACGGTGTGGAACGTGAAGAAGTGCTTCGGCTTCGTGACCGGGTCCGAGGCGATCCTCGAAGCGCTCGAAGGCCATGCCGCGTGACATCGCCTGCGTCCCGCTCCGACGCCTTCGTGCCCGGCCCGCGCGGATTTCTGCCGCCGACGGCATCGGGACGCCTCAGCGGGCTGCGCTTCGCCGTAAAGGACCTGATCGACATCGAAGGCTTCGTGACGGGAGCCGGCAACCCGGACTGGCGCGCCGGCCGGGGCCCAGCTGCCGCCTCCGCCCCGGTGGTGACGATCCTCCGAGCTGCGGGCGCCGCCTTCGTCGGGCAGACCGTGACGGACGAGCTCGCCTTCAGCCTGGAGGGCGCGAACGTCCACGACGGCACGCCGCCGAACCCGGCAGCGCCCGACCGACTCCCCGGTGGCTCGTCGAGCGGCTCGGCCGCAGCGGTGGCCGGGGGTGCGGCCGAGATCGCCCTCGGGACGGATACCGGCGGCTCGGTGCGTGTACCGGCCGCGTTCTGCGGGCTCTACGGCATGAGGCCGACGCATGGGCAGGTGAGCCTCGACGGCGTCGTACCGTTCGCACCGAGCTACGATACGGTGGGCTGGTTCGCCCGCGATGCCGGAACGCTCGCGCGGGCCGCAGAGAGCCTGCTCGGCGCGGCGTCCGGGCCGCCGATCACGCGCTTCCTCGTCGTCGAGGACGCCTTCGCCCTCGCGGATGCCGACCTCGCGCAGGCGCTGCTGGCGGTCCTGCTGCCGGCCCTCGCCGGCGCTGAGCGCGTGAGAGTTTTCGCGGAGGGGGCGGGGGCGTGGCGCGAAGCCTACCGCATCCTGCAGGGCGCCGAGATCTGGCGCAGCCTCGGCCCCTGGATCACGCGGATGCGACCGCGGTTCGGACCGTCCATCGCCGAGCGCTTCGCCGATGCCGCTGGCATCACGGATGCGGAGGTCGCGCGCTGGCAGCCGGTTCGGCTGGCGATCCGCGCACGGGTGCGGGGCCTGCTCGCCCCCGGCACGGCCCTCGTTGTTCCGACCGCGCCTACCCCGGCGCTGCCGCGCAACCCTGACGCTGCGACCCTCGGCGATTTCTACGCTCGCGCCCTGCCGCTCACGGCGATCGCAGGGCATAGCGGCCTGCCGCAGATAACACTTCCCGTGGCACGCCTGAATGGGGCACCCATCGGACTTTCCCTGATCGGCGCCGACGGCGCGGACGCCGCGCTGATCGCGGCCGGGCAAACCCTGTTCGGAGGGCGCCCCCTCGCATGACTGGCGCCTCTCGAAGGGAGGCCGCGGAGGCGCCCGCAGCGACGCCCAGCAAGCGCCCCCGGGCATCGCTGCCGGGTAAAACCGCCGAGACGACGCGCAATCGGCTGATGCGCGCGGCACGGGCCGAGTTCACGCAGCACGGCTTCGCGGGCGCCCGGGTCGAACGCATCCTTGCCAAGGCGCGGGTGAACCCGCGGATGCTGTACCACCACTTCCCGGGCAAATCGGGCCTCTACGTCGCCGTCTTGGAGAACGCGCTGGGCGAGCTTCGCCAGCAAGAGCTTAGCCTCGACATCGAGCAAGCAGACCCGCTGGAGGGCTTGCTGCAACTCTTCGATTTTTTGAACGACCACTTCGAAGCCAACCAAGACCTCGTGCGACTCCTCAGCGGTGAGAACCTCCTTAAAGCGCGGTTCATGCGTCGGTCGGCGGTGATCCGCGAGATGTCGTCGCCGACGCTCGCGATGATCGATCAACTCCTCGCCCGCGGCGGCGAGTCAGGGGATCTGGCCCCAGGGCACGATCCCTTACGCCTCTACGTGCTCATGGTAGCACTGACCCAGTTCCATTTGTCGAACCTGCACACGCTCTCGGCGATATTCGAACAGGATCTTGCGGAGCCGCGTTGGCGTGCAGCGCGCAGGGCCGATGCCCGCATGATGCTGCAACGTTTCCTGATGAAAAAGGAATAATATTGGTGTTTTATATTATATAATTCCAGAAATCGAATTACTAACGCAAATATTTAAGTATATTAAGTGATTATTGAAGTATTCGACCTATAATAAGAAATTCTATGGACCGACCGAGTGACTGTCCGCTTGCCAGAAGGAAATCGTGCGTCTCTGACGTCCGATATGGGCGCAGTTCGGCCGGGCTGCTTGAAAGGCTCCTCGACGTTGCCGTCGGGGAGCCCGCAATTCAGATCTCCGTGCCTTCGGCCAGCGCGAGCGCATCTTCGACATCGACGCCGAGGTAGCGCACCGTGCTCTCGATCTTCGTGTGCCCGAGTAGGATCTGTACGGCGCGCAGGTTGCCGGTCCGCTTGTAGATCAACGACGCTTTCGTCCGGCGCAACGAGTGCGTGCCGTAGTCCTCCCGACGCAGCCCGATGCCCGTCACCCATTCGTCCACGAGGCGGGCGTACTGTCGGGTGCTGATGTGCTTCGCGTGATCGGTTCGGCTCGGAAAGGCGTAGTCGTCGAGCGCACCACCCCGGCTTTCCAGCCACGCCAGGATGCTGGTGCGAGCCGGTTCGAGCAGCTCGAACTGCACAGGCCGCCCGGTCTTCTGTTGGACGGTGATGGCCCGCGAGCGGACACGACCGCCGCTGACAAGGTCGCTGATCTTGAGCTTGACGATGTCGCAGCCGCGCAGCTTGCTGTTGATGGCAAGGTCGAACATGGCGCGGTCGCGCACGCGTCGCTCACCATCGAGCCAAAAGCGCACGGCCCAGACCTGCTGCGGTTTGAGGGCACGCTTGGCGCCGAGCTTGCGCCCGACGTTCCAGGGCCGGCGGTTTTTGAAGCTCGGATCGTACTCGGAATGTCCCATCGCTTTTCTCCTAACCAGCCCATGCCGGCAGGGCGATAAAGAGCGTTACGAGCGTAGCTGGCGAAGCACTTCGTTGAAGGTGGGGAGCTCTGCAACGGTAGCAGGGGGAAGCCGACCTTCCGCTGTCGACCCAACCTCGCCGTCTACGGCGACCTGTGTGATGCCTGAAAGCAGTCATTCGTCCTGCTGCTGCTCTGGCGACAGTGCGCCCATAGCGGACGTGCTGCGTGCTTTGTGCGATGCTCGATAGCGGCCTTTCCTCGGCTCCCCCGTTCGCTCGACAAACATCAAGCGCCCCTGACTTTCACTCCGTCCTGATGACTTGCACAGCGACGCGGATGTGAGATGTCATTTCGGCGCTATTTTAGACTTGACGGAGCAGACGCCATGCCCGGCGTGGAAGATGACCTGATTGGGGACGGTCGCTGGGCGCTGCCTCCAGCCAATCTCCTGCTCTCGTCGGATGGGCGGACGTGGTCCGGGGTCGCGGCGGAGACGCGGCGTCACACGGCTGCCGAGGTCCCCGAGATGATCGCCGACCGCACGGTGGTGGCTCTGGCCCTGCGCGGCAATCCGGACGCTGTGATCCACCGCCGCGGCAACGGCCTGCGCCAGGTAACGCCGGCCGCGACCGGTACATTCTGGCTCTGCCCGCAGGGTATCGCGGAAGACTCCATCCGGATCACCGGTGACATCCCGGAGATGCTGCACATCTACCTGCCGCACCAGCCCTTCCGCGCCCTGTCGCGCGAGGACGACTATCCGGACCTCGACGCGCTGACCGTAGTCTACGCCGCGGGACCCTACGACGTCTGGATCGCCGAGGTCGGCCGGACCATCGCAGCCGAGCTCGCGTTTGAGACCGCGTCCGGGAGGCTGCTGGTCGAGACCGCGGCGCTGACGCTAGCCGCCTCGCTCGCGCACCGGCACGTGGGCGGGTCCCTCCCGGTCGTCACAGGAGGCCGCCGACTGCACGCTCTCGATGCGGTTCGGCTCGCCCGCGTGCGGGACTACATCGCGGCCAACCTCGATGACGACATCGGCGTGGGCGACCTTGCGGCTGTCGCCTGCCTGAGCCAGTTCCACTTCATCCGGGCGTTCAAGGCCGCCACCGGCCTGCCACCCCACCGCTACCTCGGCCTCCAACGCCTCGAACGCGCAAAGGTGATGCTGCGCCTTGGGCGCATGCCGTTGGCGGACGTAGCCCTCGCCTGCCGTTTCTCATCTCAGGCCAACTTCACCCGCGCGTTCCGGCGCGCGGTCGGCGTACCGCCTGGGGCGTATCGCTCGCGCAGGCAGTGAGTCGGTCGGCGGCCCGTCCTCGGTCCGGCAGCGCGGGCACAAAGAACGGCAGTTTGGGACAATACGGTCAAGATGGTGCCGGTCAGACTGGCCCCCGGGGTTCCTTGCGATCTGCGGTGGGTCGGGGCGATCCCGGCACTTAATCCTTGGTGCTGATTGCTGTAGTCTGCAGCTCTCTCGCCGCCGCGTTCGCTCTCGACCGTGACGGGGATTGTAATGCCATCGGTTTTTGGCAGGGTGAGATTCAGTCGGTTGCTGGTCCTGGCGGGCCTACCCTTGTGTCTGGCGACGGTCGCCGACAGAGTGGGTCAGGCGGCCGCCGATGTCGTCACGCAGGCGCTTGACCTCAACGCTCGGGACACCGCGGACCTGCGCGAGGCCGCAAACGCGGTGTTTCAGGCGATCCCGTCGCAGGTCCCGACCGTCAAGGGCAACCCGGTCACGCGCGAGAAGGTCGAACTCGGGCGCATGCTCTGGTTCGACTGGCGCCTCTCGAGCAGCGGCGTCATCAGCTGCAACTCCTGCCACAGCCTCGCGGCCGGCGGCAGCGACAACGTCGAGACCTCGATCGGCCACGGCTGGCAGAAGGGGCCGCGCAACGCGCCCACCGTCCTCAACGCGGTGTTCAACGCCGCCCAGTTCTGGGATGGGCGGGCGGAGGATCTCCGCTCGCAGGCGCGGGGACCGATCCAGGCCGCGGTCGAGATGGCCTCGACGCCCGAGTACGTGGTCAGCGTGCTCGCAAGCATCCCCGAGTATCGGCGCCGCTTCGCGGCGGCCTTCCCGGGCGAGCCTGACGCGCTCACCTTCGACAACGTCACGCGCGCCATCGAGGACTTCGAGGCGACGCTGATCACCCCGGCCGCGCGCTTCGACCAGTTCCTGGAGGGCAACCTCGGTGTCCTGAGCGCGCAGGAAAAGCGCGGACTGAAGCTGTTCCTGGAGACCGGCTGCGCGGGCTGCCACAACGGGATCAACCTCGGCGGCCAGGACTACTTCCCCTTCGGCGTGGTGGAGCGCCCGGGCGGCGACGTGCTGCCGCCGGAGGACAAGGGCCGCTTCGCCGTGACCCATACTGCCAGCGACGCGTACGTGTTCCGGGCGGTACCCCTGCGCAACGTCGCGCTGACGGCCCCTTATTTCCACTCGGGCAAGGTGTGGAGCCTCGAGCAAGCCGTCGCGATCATGGGTACGGCGCAATTGGGAAAGGAGCTCACCTCCGAGGAGACCGGTGCCATCGCAGCGTTCCTGCGCACCCTGACGGGTGAGCCGCCCCGGATCGAACTGCCGGTCCTGCCGCCGAGCACCGCGCAGACGCCCCGCCCGGAGACCCGGATGAGGGGGCCGCCACAGCTGAGCGGCGCCCAGGACGCAAGTGTCCGGCGTTGACGCGACCGGCCCCGGATCTAGCCAGTGAGCATCGAGGAGGAAGCCGTGCAGGGGCTGGCGGGTAAGCAAGCACTCATCACCGGCGGGAGCAGCAGCACCGGCTTAGGGACCGCCCGGTGCTTCTTCGCCGAGGCCACGCGTCACCATCACTGGGACCAACGAGCAGCGCCTTCGAGCAACTCACGACGAGCTCGGTCCGGGCTACCTCTCCGTTCAGGCCGACGCCGGTCAAGCCGGGGTCGCCCGCGCGGTGAGCGATGCTCTCGCTGGCCAAGACGTGCTGTTCGTCGACGCGGCTGCCGTCGCGTTCCGCGCCTGAGAGGCTGGTACGTTCACCGTCCGCAGCAAGTTGATCGCCGCCCGGGCTATGAGCGACCTCCGACAGCGCCGTGGCGGTGCGACGATGTGGGAAGTGCGGACCGACGCTCCGCCGAGGGAGGACCGCCGGCATGAGGATGTGTTGGATCCTGGCGGGCGTGATGGCCGTGGGCGGGCTCGCGGCAGGTGCATGGGCGCAGTCGGACAGGGCGCCACAAGAGCGGGTGACGCCGACGTTCCAGGGCGCGATCCCCAACGTTCCCGGCAAGAGCCTCGTCGCCGCCATGGTCGAGTACCCGCCGGGAGGGAAGTCGCCCGCGCACAGGCATGCCGCGTCCGCCTTCGTTTACGCCTACGTCGTATCCGGCGCGGTCCGCAGCCGGGTCGGCGACGCGCCGGAACGGATCTACCGAGCCGGCGAGAGCTTCTCCGAGCCGCCCGGCGCGCACCACGCCGTCAGCGGGAATGCCAGCGACGTCGAGCCTGCCCGGCTCCTAGCTGTCTTCGTCCTCGACACCGGCGACCATCCGCTCACGACGCCGGACCCATAGGCGACGAAGGTTCTGACGATGAAGGCTTGGTGCGTACGCCGCTTCGGCGGCCCCGAAGTAATTGATCTCGACGACGTCCCGGTGCCCGAGCCGGGCCCGGGCGAGGTCCTCATGCGGGTCTGCGCGGCCGGGGTCGGTCCCTGGGACGGCTGGATCCGGGCGGGTCGGAGCGTCCTGCCACAACCTCTGCCCCTGACCCTTGGGTCCGATCTCTCGGGAGAGATCAAGGCGCTCGGGGATGGCGTGACGCAGTTCGCGATCGGGGACGCCGTCTTCGGCGTGACCAACAAGCGCTTCACGGGCGCCTACGCCGAGTATGCCGTCGCTGCGGCCGGAATGCTGGCCTGGAAGCCCCAGCATCTCGATCACGTCGCGGCCGCCTCTGTGCCGGTCGTCGGGGTCACCGCGTTGCAGGCCCTGTTCGCGCAGGCGCGCCTCGTGCACGGGCAGAGCGTGCTGATCCACGGGGCTGCCGGGAACGTCGGGGCCTACGCCGTGCAGCTTGCAAAGGGCGCCGGAATCAGGGTCAGCGCGACCGCGGGCGCCGCCGATCTCGCCTACGTGCGCGACTTGGGTGCCGACGCGGTGATCGACTACCGCACCACCGCCTTCGAGGATGCGGTGAGGGACGTCGACGCCGTGGTCGACCTCGTCGGCGGCGCGGTGCAGGATCGCTCCTTCGCCGTGCTTAGGCGCGGCGGTCGCCTCATCTCGGCCGTGTCGCAGCCCGATCAGATGCTCGCCGAGCGCGCGGGTGTCGAGGCCAAGTTCTTCCTCGTCGACGTGACGTCGGCGGATCTCGCCCAACTCGCGACGATGCTCGACGACGGGTCCCTGACGACGACCGTCGGCACCGTGCTCTCGTTCGGCGACGCCCGCATAGCCCATGAGATGCTGGAGGGCACGCGTCCGCGTCCGCGGGGTAAGATAGTCCTGAAAGTCGATCCGTGACCCCGGTACAGGCGGAAGAGCACGCGAGATGATCGCGTACGGACTTGCCCTTATGATCGGCCTCGTGGCCGGCCTGCGGGCCATGACGGGCGCGGCCGCGGCCGCCTGGGCGGCCTACCTTGGCCATGTGCCGGTCGATGGCACGTGGCTCGGCTGGCTCGCCTCGCCCTGGGCGGTCGGGATCTTGACGGCGCTCGCGCTCGGTGAGGTCGTGACCGACCAGTTGCCCATGACGCCGAGCCGGACGGTGCCGGTTCAGTTCGGCACGCGCATCGTGGTGGGTGCTGTCGCTGGCGCAACGTTCGGGCTCGCCGGTGGATCAGCCGTGATCGGCGCCGTCGCGGGCGCGGTCGGCGCTGTGGCCGGCACGCTCGGTGGCGCCGGTGCCCGAGCCCGGCTGGCCGCCTACCTTGGGCGCGACCGCCCGGCGGCGCTCATTGAGGACGCGGCTGCAGTCGTTCTGGCTGCTGCGGCTGTTCTGACGCTGAAATGATTATCCCGGCTGAAGCGTGGCGTTCTCAGGATGAAGACCTTCACCACGACCATCCACCAGCCCAGAAGCTGCCAGACGACCCGCGGCCAAGTCCTGTTGGCGGCCCTGCGCCCGCGGCGGCTCCCGCTGTTCATGCAAGGCCGCCCGTCAGCAAACATCATGCAACGCAGGGACCGAAGCTCGCCCCAACGCAGATGGTCCGTTGATCGTCACCAATCTGTCCCTGCCAAGCATGATTATCGAGCAAGGCCGCATTCGGCATCGTCATCGGGTCAGGCCAAAAGTGCGACAAGCGTACGCTGATGATCTACGCAGAGCCGCCTCGCCAGGAGTTCCCGTCGTGACCGAACGCCCCGACGACGATCATCTCGCGCCTGCCGACCTGAAGGCCGCTTTTGCCTGGATTGAGACGGCGACGCGGGTCGCCGGCACGGCAGTGCTGGACGATTACATCGCGGCAGCCACGTCCGTCCTCGACGGCGAGGGGCGAGCCGGCCTCACATTCGCGGCCGGGCCACTGAACACACACAACCGGTCGGCCATCGGCTTCCAGACCAGTCCAGCCGCCGCAAAACAGGCTGGGGCCGCAGCCTGATCGCTCGTGCCGCACCTTCCGGATTTCGAAGCCTGGGCCATCTTCGCCAAGGTCGCCGAGAAAGGCTCCTTCTCAGCGGCCGCGAACGAACTCGGGCTGTCGAAGACGACTGTCTCGAAGGTCATCACACGCCTCGAAGAGAGGATGAGGACGACCCTCATCCATCGGACGACGCGGCACCTCTCACTGACCGAATCGGGCCGCATGTCGCTGACGCGCGCCGCCAGGATCATGGAGGACGGCGCTGCGATCGAGGAGGACATCGCCGAGGAGGCATCGACGCCACGGGGAGCGCTCAAGCTGGCCGTAACGGTCGCCTTCGGCGTACAGGTGCTGGGTCCGGTCCTACCGGATTTCCTGAAGCTCAACCCGGAAGTCTCGGTCGATCTCCATCTGACGGACGATCGCATCGACCTGATCCGGGACGGGTTCGACCTCGCCATCCGGATCGGTACCGTGGCGGACTCGACGCTCCTGATCAGCCGCCTGTTCTCCTTCCGGGTGCCGCTCGTCGCATCGCCGGAATACTTCGCCCGCGCCGGGCGACCAGAACATCCCCGGGATCTCGAACGTCACGAGGCGCTCGTCTACTCCCATATCGCGAACGCGGCCGAGTGGCCGCTGACCCATACGTCAGGCGAGCGCTACACGGCCCGGGTTCGAGGGCGCATCCTCATCAACAATGGCGTGGCTGCAGTGCCGGCGCTGGTCGCCGGTCTTGGTCTCACCTTGCAGCCGGAAGCCTATGTCTGGCGAGAGCTGCAGGACGGCCGCCTGGAAGAGGCGCTCACCGATTGGAGTCACCTCCCGACCCCCGTCTACATGCTGACGCCGCCGCGCCGCGTGCGTCCCGCGCGCGTTCGCGCCTTCATGGAGTTCCTACGCCAGACCGTTCGCCAAGCACCTTGGGCCCACGGCATCCAGACGTGATGGCCGGGCATCAGGACACCGTGATCCGTAGGTCGATGCCTCCTCGCGTCGCGTGCGTGTAGGCGCAGATCCCCTGAGCCTCTTCCACCAGCTCGTGCGCGAGCCGCGGGTCGATCTCGGGCAGGCTGACCGTCAGTCCGACATCGAGCCCGAACCCGATCCCGTCGCCGCGCCTTCCGATCCCGACCTGTGCCGTGACGGTGCTATCGCTGGCAAGCTTAGCGCTGCGGCGCTTGGCGGATGTCTGAATCGCTTCGAGGAAGCAGGCTGAGAAACAGGCAGCGAAGAGCTGCTCGGGCGTATGTCCGGCCGACGGGTCCCGCGCCTGCGCGATCGGCGCCACGAACCGAACGTCGAAAGCGCCGTTCGAGGCGACGGCTCTGCCTCGTCGTCCCCCGGTCGCTGTAACCCTCGCCGAATGAAGGATCTTCATGCCGAACTCCTGCCTGCAAGAGATACGGCGCTTCGCCATGAGCGATTAGAGCGTCCGGTGTCACATCATTGGTGCTCTTGGGCCGCCTAGTCATCGGGGCGACATGACGACCCGTTCGCACGTCCTAGACTTCCACAAGCCGGAAGCACCGGGCGGGCTCGGCGCACCACCGACCCGCGGCACAGGGCTGAGAGACTGAGCGCACCGTTCGATTGGTCACTTCCCGTCAACAATGTGTCGGCTGTTGGCCGGATTATGCGGCGGCGCTCTGCGGAGCACTCTCACCTCGCGAACGGGTTGGCGACCGGCCGACCGGCGATACGAGGGGTAAGCACAATGGGCGCTGATCAAATCCCGACCGTCCTCGATCAGGGCACCGAAGCACGGCCCGCGGATGTCGAGACGCGGAGTGTGGTCCAGTCGAAGACTCCCCGCCCGACGACGCCGAGGCGTGTGTTGGCGGTCGCGGTGGTCGCGGCCCTCCTCGCGGCAGGCGGCGGCTATGGTTATCACTACTGGACGCTCGGCCGCTTCCTAGAAGCGACCGACGACGCCTACGTAAAGGCGGACTACACCATCATCGCCCCGAAGGTCGCCGGTTACCTCTCGGACGTGCTGGTCGCCGACAACCAGGTCGTGAAGGCCGGCCAGACTTTGGCCCGGATCGACGACCGCGACTTCCAGTCGGCTCTAGCTCAGGCTCTCGCGGATGTGCAGACGGCGCGGGCCGCCATCCGCAACGTCGAGGCGCAAATCACCTTGCAATCCCCTATCGTGGAGCAGCAGGACGCCGCGATCGCCGCCACCGAGGCGAACCTCGCCTTCGCCGAGGCCGAGTTCGAACGCTACACGACGCTCGTGAAGTCCGGTGCCGGAACAGTGCAGCGAGCTCAGCAGACGGAGGCGGCCCTCCGCGCCGCGACAGCTCAACTTCGTCGCGACCGGGCCGCGAAGCTCGCCGCCCAAAGCACGATCCATGTGCTGAAGGCCGAGCGCCACAAGGCGCAGGCGGTGCGGGACAAGGCCGAGACCGTCCTAGCTCAGGCCGAGCTGAACCTCACCTACACGACGGTGATCGCACCCGTGGACGGCACGGTCGGTGCCAAGACCCTCCGCGTCGGTCAATACGTGACGGCCGGGACTCAGCTCATGGCAGTCGTGCCGCTCGATTCGGCCTACGTGGTGGCGAACTATAAGGAGACCCAGCTCGCCCGGGTCCGCGCCGGCCAACCGGTCGAGGTCGAGGTCGACGCGCTTCCCGGCGTGCGGTTGAGCGGGCGGGTCGACAGCGTCTCACCCGCGAGCGGCCTCGAGTTCGCACTGCTGCCCCCGGACAACGCGACCGGCAACTTCACCAAGATCGTCCAGCGCATACCCGTGAAAATCGTCTTCGAGCCGGGTGCCGCGACCGAGCGCCTCCGAGCGGGGATGTCGGTCGCGCCCACCATCGACACCCGAGACTTAGATCTGGTCGCTGCGGTGCCCGCAACGGCTCCGGCTGGGCGCCGCGAGTTCCGGCCGCTCGTCTCCGTCAACGACGTGCCCGCCGGCACGTCCCGCGCCAACTGACGTCGCCGTCGCTGCCGAGGAACGCCGTCATGACCGCTCCCGCACTCACCCCGACGAACACGTACGACTCCTCCGCTGAGCGGACGACAGATGCCAGGACCTGGATGGCCGTCATGGGTTCGACGCTCGGCGCCTTCATGGCCGTCCTGAACATCCAAATAGTCAACGCATCCCTGGCCGATATCCAGGGAGCGATCGGGGCCGGGATTGACGACGGAGGCTGGATCTCGACCGCCTACCTGATCGCCGAGATCGTGGTCATCCCACTCACAGGCTGGCTCGCGCGCGTGTTCTCCGTGCGGCGGTACCTGCTGGCTAACGCCGTGCTCTTTCTCGTCTTCTCGGCAGCCTGCGCCTTCGCTCGGAACCTCGGGCAGATGATCGTCCTGCGGGCGATCCAAGGCTTCTCGGGCGGCGTGCTGATCCCCATGGCCTTCACGCTGATCATCACGCTGTTGCCGAAGGCAAAGCAGCCCGTCGGACTGGCGCTGTTTGCCCTCTCCGCGACGGTAGCGCCTGCCGTCGGGCCAACGATCGGAGGCTACCTCACCGAGAACTGGGGCTGGCAATACATCTTCTACGTCAACTTGGTGCCCGGGGCCCTGATGGTCGGCCTGCTCTGGGCCTCGCTCCAAGGCGCACCGATGCGGCTCTCGCTTCTCCGAGAAGGCGACTGGGCCGGGATCGGCACGATGGCGATCGGGCTCTCGGCCCTCCAGACGGTGCTGGAGGAGGGCAACAAGGACGACTGGTTCGGCTCGCCCTTCATCGTCCGTCTGTCGCTCGTGGCAACCGTAGCGCTCGCCGCCTTCCTCTGGATCGAGTTCCGGGCCGAAAAGCCGCTTCTCAACCTCCGCCTGCTGGCCCGCCGTAATTTTGGGTTCGGCATCGTCGCGAATTTCCTCCTTGGCGTTGCACTGTACGGCTCGGTCTTCGTGCTCCCCCAGTATCTCGGTCGTGTACAGGGATACAATTCAGAGCAGATCGGTGCGGTGCTCGCCTGGACCGGTATCCCCCAACTCCTGCTGATCCCGTTCGTGCCGCGGCTGATGACCCGCTTCGATCCACGGATCATCATCGGGCTTGGCTTCGCGCTCTTCGCAGGCTCGAACTTCATGAACGTCTGGATGACGGGTGCCTATGCCGCCGACCAGCTGTTCTGGCCGAACGTGATTCGGGCCTTCGGACAGGCCCTCGTCTTCGCGCCATTATCGGCTGTGGCGACAGCCGGAATCGAAGGCGAGGACGCGGGATCTGCCTCGGCCCTCTTCAATATGATGCGCAATCTCGGCGGTGCCTTCGGGATTGCGGGGCTCCAAACCTTCCTCTCGAAGCGGGAGCAGTTTCACTCGAACATTCTGACGGACGCCGTCTCCCTATTCGACGAAGCAACCCGGAGCCGCATCGCCGACCTTGTTCGTTACTTTATCGCACACGGGATCTCGGACCCAGCCCTTGCGACCCACAAGGCCATCGTTGCGATCGCCACGCGGGTCCGGACGGAAGCCTTCATCATGGCCTTCAGCGACGCATTCCTGCTGCTTGGTGCGAGCCTAGTCGTCGCGTTGATTGCCGCACTGTGCCTTAGCCGTCCCAGTCGCATGAGCGCTTCAACTGCTCATTAATCCCCGCATGACAGTAGAACCGAAGGCCATAGGCCGTCGCTCACAAATCAGATAACGTTGCTTGTGCCACCCCAGTATCTCAAAAGCGGTCGTTCCGCCTACGGCCAGCCTCAGTCATCGCTCATCGTCCGCGTAAGCGTCTCAGTGGGGGGGATTTGCGATGTTCAGCTTTCGAGCAGGGCCGAGGAAGAAGCAGGCATCACCACCCGTCACGGCGGCCCATCCGGAGAGCATGCCCTATCTCCCTCTTGGTAAGGAGTTGGACGATGCCGACACAAACCGTTCTTGCCGCCGCAACGGCTCTGGCGCTTACGGGCGGGACGCCACAGCCGCTTCCCTCCACCTCGGCGACGACGACCTACCATCGCGTCGAGGTCAATGGCGTCGGCGTCTTCTACCGTGAGGCCGGACCACGTGACGCGCCGACGATCCTGCTACTGCACGGCTACCCGTCGTCATCGCGACAGTGGGACTCGCTGCTGCCGCTGCTCGCGGACCGCTACCACCTGATCGCACCCGACTACCCAGGCTTCGGTCAGAGCGACGCGCCGTCACCTGCACAGTACACCTACACTTTCGACAACCTCGCCATCACGGTCGCGGGTCTGGTCACACACCTCGGCATTGAGCGGTACACGCTCTTCATGCAGGACTACGGCGGCCCCGTGGGCTTCCGCATGGCGCTCGCCCACCCTGAACGCGTGAGCGCGCTCATCGTCCAAAACGCCAACGCCTACGCGGAGGGCCTCGGTGCGAAGTGGCAGGGCATCGCTAAGAGCGCCTAACGAAACCGGCGGTTGGCGCGTTGGTAGAGCATGGCGAAGTTCCTCGTTCCCGACGATCTCTGGGTGGTGATCGCGCCGCTGCTGCCTCCGGCGCGGGTGCGTCCGAAGGGCGG
>NZ_VRVA01000110.1:0-16050 GCF_008039945.1 Methylobacterium sp. WL64 | reverse complement strand
GCCCGAACTTCGCGCGGTTCGCGGGCAGCCGCAGCGGCAGCTTCGTCGGTCCATCGGCGCGTGACGGCGTAGAGCGGTTCTACACCTTTATGCAGGTGGGAGATCTGCCGATGATCCTCAACGTGGCCCTCGCCACGAGAGAGATCGAGGCCGAGTGGCGTCAGAAGGCGCTTGTGATCAGCGTCATCGTGCTAGCGCTGTGTGGGCTGACCGTTGCGATGTCGCTCCTGTTCGGGCGTGAACTACGCCACCGATCGGCGATGCAGGCCGAACTCGCCAAGCTGTCTCTGACGGACGTCCTGACAGGCCTGCCGAACCGCCGCGCGTTCGAGGACGCCTTCACCCGGGCGGTAGACGACGCAAAACGCTCGGGTAAGCCGCTCTCCCTCCTGATCGTCGATGCAGACCACTTCAAGCGCTTCAACGACCGCTACGGCCATCAGGTCGGCGACGAGGTGCTGCAAGGCTTAGCACGCCGCCTGTCGGCCAGCGTTCATCGCCCCCACGATCTCGTCTGCCGGGTGGGTGGTGAGGAATTCACCATCCTCCTACCGGACACTGATCAGGCAGGTGCCCTGCGCATCGCGGAGAAGGTTCACGCCGAGACATCAACCCTGGCCATAGGGTCGGCTCGCATCGGCGCTGGTTCAGTGACGGTGAGCATCGGGCTGGCAAGTGGTATGCTCGATGGAGCAGCGATCACCGTGCCGACGGAACTCTACCGCCTCGCGGACGGTGCCCTGTACGAGGCCAAGGAAGGCGGTCGCAACCAGACACGCTGCGCGAGATCAAAGGATGCCACAGCCGCTGCGCAGACCGCTGTCGTCAAGTTGGCTGTAACCTGACGGAGGCAAAGCCATCCTTAGGCTTGTATGGATCGCATCGCAGACAGCAGATGGCGCTGAAAACGTCTCACGCCGGTGCCCTCACAGCGCATGACCTGCCAATACGCTGACCCGACGACTACAAGTGGTCGCGAGCGTTGTGAAGGGCTGAGAGCGTACCGGGCTTGCCGAGGAAATAGCCTTGTCCTCTGTCCGTCCCGAGCGCTTTGAGAGTGCTCAGTTCCGAGGCTGTCTCGATGCCTTCAGCCACTACGCATGAGCCTACCTCACGCGCGTAGAAGACCATGGCACGGACCAAAGCTCGCCGGGCCGGATCCGTGTCGACCGCTCGCGTCAAACTCATGTCCATCTTGATGATATCAGGCCCCAGTTGCACGATGTGCTGAAGGCCTGAATAGCCCGCCCCGGCGTCGTCAACTGCGATCTGGACGCCGCGCTGCTTCAACGGCGCGAGCTGCGCGTGGAGATCGACGTAGTTCGACACCAGCGCATGCTCGGTGATCTCGACGATCGTTCGGCGGGCATAGGCCGGCGGTATGAGATCCGAGAGCCGGCCGCTCATCACCGTCTCAGGTGAGGCGTTGATCGACAGCGATAGAGAAGCTGGCAGCCGCGAGAAGTTGGCGAGGGTGGTCTTCAGAACCGCCAGTTCAAGCTCGATCCCAAGGCCGACCTCTGACGCATCCTTGAACCACTTATCCGGCGATCTGTACGGCGATGCCCTGAAGCGGCAGAGCGCCTCGCAGCTGATCACATCCATGCTGTGCAGGTCGATGATCGGCTGGAAAACGATGTCGTAGTCCTCAGCCGCGATGATGGCTGAGATCGCGGTATGGATCTGCTGAGCGTTCCGCCGCTGCGTCAGGCCGGCATTGACCTGCTTGGCCGCCAAGCTAGCGAAAACGCGCATCGTGGCCAGATCCCGCTCATTCAGCGATGGGATTGGCCGTGGGCTCAGGCAGCAGAACATCCCGAACGGGGTGCCGTCGAGCAGCCGGATCGGCATGCTGACATGAGACCCGATCGGCACGGCGGCAGTGATCGGCATGCCCCACGCCAGTGGCACCAGCGAAGTATCTGGGATCAGCTCAGGCAGGCGACCCTCAAGGATGTGGTTGCAGTACACGTCGTCGAGGGAGTGCGAGTCACCGACCTTGATAAGGTGCTCCAAGCCAGGAGCATCGACCCGACGGAAGATGGACCTGCCTTCGCTGAACTCGGAGAAGTAGGCGACCTCCATGCCGAAGTGGTTGCGGATCGCCACCAACGCGTCTTGGATAATATCTTCGCCTAAAGCCGCACTCGTGGTGACAGCCTCCAAGCCGACTGATGGACAGGTCATTCGCAATCCTCCTGAGACACGAACAGCACGGACCAACGGTGTCAGTTCAGCGAACTCGTAAGCGGGAAGCCGAGATCGGCGGTAAACGCGCTCACGCCTTCGGTGCGGTGGCGGGCATATTTTCGGCGCTGCGGTTCAGTGAAGTGAGCACACGCTCAACCTACGCCATGGGCCACATTGCGCACCTGACGAGTGGCTCGATCGACCTGTTCGCTCGCCCGAGCGATCGCCTCCATGCCGCCAGCGATCGTCGTCACCCCTTGCGCGGCTGTATGCATGCTGCCTGACATCTCGCGCGTCACCGCCGACTGCTCCTCGACCGCCGCAGCGATCGCCGCCGAGACCTCATCCAACTTGCTGATCGTGCCCCGGATCGAGCCGATCGCCTCGACTGCTTCTTGGGTTGCTGCCTGCGTCGCCGCGATCTGCCCGCGGATCTGATCCGTCGCCTTGGCGGTCTGCTCGGCCAGGGCTTTCACCTCGGAGGCGACGACAGCGAAACCTTTGCCCGCCGCCCCTGCACGTGCTGCCTCGATCGTCGCGTTGAGGGCGAGTAGGTTGGTCTGCGAGGCGATCCCCTGGATCATGGTCACGACGTCGCCGATCTGCGCTGCCTGTCCGCTGAGCCCCGCCACGATGCTCCCCGTATGCCGAGCCTGCTCGACTGCTTCGCCCGCCATCCGTGCGGCGTGACTGACCTGCTGGCTGATCTCGCCGACCGAGGCTGAGAGCTCCTCCGCCCCCGAGGCGACACACTGGATATCGTTCGACACCTGGCCGACGGTGCTTGCGGCCTCCGCGGTCTGCCGGGTAACATCCTCGACCGCATTGCCGATCGCATCGAGGTCGATGCCGATCGCCCGCTGCGCCCCGGCGCGGCGCTCTCGCTCGTGTACCTGAACGGTGATGTCGGCGGCGAATTTCACCACCTTCAGCACCGTCCCGTCCGCGTCGGTGATCGGGTTGTAGGTCGCCTGCATCCAGGTCTCACGGCCACCCTTCGCGAGGCGCTTGAACTCGCCCGACACGAACTCGCCGCGTCCGAGCCGATCCCAAAACCCGCGATAGGTCGCACTAGCATGCTCGGCGGCATCGACGAACAAGCTGTGGTGGCGACCCACGACCTCGTCGAGCCGGTATCCTACGGCATCAAGAAAATTCTGGTTGGCTTCAAGGATCGTACCGGAGGGATCAAAAGCGATCACCGCCTGCGACCGATGCAAGGCAGCGATCTGGCCGTCGAGATCGAGCATGCGGATCTTCTGTGTGGTGATGTCAGCTGCGAACTTGACCACCTTTACGACGCGGCCGGCGCGATCGAGCACCGGGTTGTAGCTCGCCTGGATCCAGACAGTCCGGCCGCCCTTGGCGATGCGCTTGAACTCGGCGGATTGGAACCTACCCTGGCGCAGCGCGTCCCAGAAAGCGCGGTACGCGGGATCGTCGCGGTACGCGGGCTCGACGAACATCCCATGCGGCCGACCCTGCACCTCGGACAGCGTATAGCCCATCGCGGTCAGGAAATTAGCGTTGGCAGTGAGGATGGTGCCGTCGGGCTTGAACTCGATGACCGCCTGCGAGCGGTCCAAGGCATCGAGTTTGGCAGCCAGATCCGCATGCGTCCGCATTCCACCGAACATGGCCGTCAAATCCTGAAAGCGTTGAGGCTGCTCGCCAGCTGATCGAGAGGTTGGCGCGAGCAGCGTATACTGCTGGCACGTGCTCCTGAGGGATCACCAAGCAAAGATAGACTGCAGGGAAGAAGTTACTTATCCATTAAATTTCCTAAATTCGCTTATTGCCGATCTAAAATAACATATTCTATCACGGAATATCGATCGACAAGCAGACATGACCGACGAGATAGACAACTTAAACGTGTTGAAAAACGGCCAGCGCACGCAACGCCCCGATTAACAAATCCTTGCTTTCGTGGGTGGGCTCATAGCGACCAGCTGCGCTACCGGCCGGCCGGCCGATGCGGCGGAGCACCTCCCGCTCAAACGAGACGAAGTTCTCGATCTGCCCGTCAGCGGCGCGCAAAGGGCGGCAGTCGATCTCGGCGCGGTACTTGGTGCCGTCGGCGCGGTAGTTGGTGAGGTAACCGTGGAAGCGCTCGCCACCAGCGAGTGCGCGATGAAAGGTATCGAGGGTCTCCCGACGCGTCTCCTTGCCCTGCATAAAGCGCGGGCTCTGCCCAACGACGTCGTTCGGATCCCGGCCAACCAAGCGCCCGAAAGCGAGGTTGGCGTACAGGATCGTGGGGCCCGGGCGCTCGATCATCGCGTCCGTGATGAGGATCGCGACGTCCGCATCGTGGGCCAGAGCGCGTAGCAGTTCAAAGGCTGTCATTGTGAGACAACGCTACAGGTATGCGCGGCGTGAAAGAGCGCCTTCGGACGCATGACCGTCGAGCGAGCTGCGCACTGCTGAGTTGAGCGGATCGACGTGCCGTCGTTCGTCATACCGTCCAGCTGCAGACCCTCACCGCATAGCTCAGTCCGTGCCACCACCCGCCCAGATTCTCGTCTGGCCTGATCGGTCAAGGTCGCCCGCCGCTTGTCGGCAGCCCTTTTTGGTTCCGTTTTCCCCGATTCTGACAGGACTAGAACTTTAGTAGGCGTGCGGTTCGCGGATTTGCCCCCCGTGTCGGCGCGGCGGAGGCCGTCGATCTAAGTGTGGTCAGTGGGTCGCGCGTTCGCGCCAGCCGCAGCCAAGCGGTCCACTCGGGCGAGACGATGCGGACGATGTTGGTGTCGTTGCGGAAGCCGGTGATCTGACGCTCCTCGACCGTCAGCAGCCCGAGCTTCCGGGCCTCGCGGATCGCGTTGCGCACGGTGGTCTCGGCCACGCCTGTGAATGCGGCGAGGTTCGGCACCGACAGTCGGCAATCCTTCCGACGAACGACCTCGGCTGCCACGAGGGCGAGGACCGCCTGTTCGGCCAGCGTGAACCTCGTGGCAAGTCCGGGCGGCAGACGGCCGGAGGCAGCCCAGCGGCGGCGGCGCTCCATCGAGGCGTCCGTGCGTGGCCGAGAGCCGACGCCGGGCCTCCTGGGGCTGCTCTGGCGATCCTGCACGATGTTCGTCGTCTGCGAATGCGAAACGATTCCGCTTTTGGTCCGTCGCGCCTCGATCAGGCCAGATAGAGCCTCGGCCTCCGCTTCCGTGACCTTCCCATCGCTATAGGCGCGCCAGAGCGCAGCCGTGACGGCCGGCAATGCGGCGCACAAGGCCGCCTCCGCCTGTCGGCGGATCTCATCTGCATAGTTCATCAAACCCGGTCCCTCACGGGCCGCGGCTAGGGTCCAGGCAAAGCCTTCCCGTTGACGGAAACAGGTTCCGTCTTGGCACCCCGGGGGGTCTCATGGCTTGTGAGGGGCAGCAACCCGGGCCTCACAGCCCCAGGTTTTCGAAGTCCTCGCCCTGCCAGGGGTGGGGACTTTGGCTTTTCAGGGTCTATCTTGCGGCGACGGTCTCCTGAATTGCCGGCTCTCGACTCGCCAAGGCGGGCCCGGCCGGAACGGTCCATGTCGACCGGCAGGCACGGTTAAGTCAACGTTGCGGGGTGGATCGTCAGCGCCCGATCTTGCCGCAGCCGTCGAGCTGCGTGTCTATGCCGATATGATCCGATCCGAGCTCGTCGCCCGCGTCACAGCGCAGAAGCCGCTGCGCCGATCGGCGGTGAAGCACGGGATCGCGCCGGCGCCGGTGAGATGGTGGAACACGCCCTCTCAGGTCTCGCAGGGGCGGGCGAACTGAGCGAGGTCGCAGCCAAACAGGTCGTGCGCGGCGCTGTCGTCCGCCGGAGCGCAGCCCGCCTCGAACGCGGCGGCGATGGCGCCCATGATCTCTCAGAACAGGTAGCCCGGGCAGTCGGGGTCAATCTCGTTACCGTCGTAGAGCGCGGTCTGAAACCGAGCGTAGTCGATGAGGGCGAGGCGGCCGGCCCGTGTCGTCGGTGTGGTGCGCCATACCGCATCCAGAGCCGCGGACTGCGCCTCCGTCAGCGCCCGCTCGCGCAGGAACCACTGCGGGCGCGAGGTCGCGGCCGAATCCAGGCCGAAGGCCTTCATCTCGTCCTCGGCGCGGTAGTTCTCGCCGGCAGCGCAGTTGCCGCTCTGAGGTAGGCGTGAGCGATCCTGAGGCCCGCCGCATCGTTGAGGAGCTGCCGACGCGGTGGTGACGGCTCGGATGGTTGCCCTATCTCGGCAACGTCGGCTCTTGAGAGGGTGCATGTCCCATTTCCAGGCTTCCCGCCACATCGATCGCACAAGCTCGCGAATGAAGGCAGAGACCCGCGAGTCGACCTCTGCCGAGGTCCGCGAGGAGATCGAAGCGGAGCGTCGGGTCGTCGAAGTGCGGACGGCGAAGCTCAGGCAGCAGCGGCTCGCTCGCGAGAGCGCCGGATCCTGAGGAGAGGGCGAACGCAGATCATGAAGCGCACTGAGGCGAAGGGCTATTTGAAATGAGAGAAGCGCTGGGCGGCGTTCTCATGAGCTTGATGCTCATCCCACACCCAGCCTTCAGCCAAGATCTGGCTGACGAAGTCCTCTCCAATCACTTCCTCACGTCAGAGACCAGGGTCCGCATCCGGGTCGCAACGCAGTTCCCACTCCCGTTGCTCACCCGGTTCCGTAACATCCGGCGCATCACCACCGAGGTAGCGCAGGAGGAAGAGTTCTGTGGACAGGTGAATGCGATCGATGAGACCGGCGCCTCAACGGGCTACCGGCTCTTCCTCTACATGCGAAACGGCGATGACGAACGCGTTCAGCTCCTCGGCTCTGAGGTGCTGAACGGCTTCCGTGTCGGCCGTAAAATGATTGGCGCCCTGAAGCGGGCTGGCTGTCTGTGAGGCTGCCACTTCCCAACGGCTCGCTACGCCAAAAAGATAACGACGACCGGAAATAGCCGGACGGCTATCACCGAAAGGCGTATTTCTACGCCCGCCTCAAACAGACGGCTTCTCGGATAATGAAGGCTTCTTAATGCCCATAAGAACCCGCCGAATATGAGTTCGCAATCTGTGCTTGTCTTCTGTTTCTTTGCCCGTGACGTTTAAATCTTCTGGTTTGTCACATGTCGACATGGCTTATGCCCCCATCAAGGAGCGCCATCGTGGCAGGCCTTAAGGCCTTTGTTCGAAGGGCGGTCGCCGACATCTGTAATCGACCGCTCAGCTCAAGTCTCGACATAATTGGCACTCTCTGAGCGATTTCATGTTCGAGAAATATTAAGGTTTATCCGCGTTTCTGAATGCTTCTGAGCCAGCCGATCTACGTAGTTTCCCGCATCTAGCCCTTGAGGGGGTAACAACTGGCAGGAGGCCTAATTGACTGAACGCTTCTACTTCGACATCGAGAACGGCTTGGAGACAATTCGCGATGAGGAAGGTGTAGAAGTGTCTGGGTTGAAGGAAGCGATCGATGAAGCACGCAGTGTCATTAGCGAAGTTTATGATGAATTAGAAAGCAGCCTTGCCGAAAAAAAATGGGTATTAGTTGTTCGAAATGCAAATCGCATGATAGTCGGCCGCCTCCCAATAAAAAAATAACATCGTTCATTGATACCAATTTTGATTTCGCGGAATTTCAGATTGTTTTCGACGATTAACTCGGAAATGTGAACGGTGCGGACTACCGATTAGTCCCTTATCCCTTATCCCCTATCCGCCTTCGCCCCCGCCGCCCCCGCCGCCCCGGAGGTTCAGGACGTTTGGCGAAAGGTGCGACGCACCCCGTTAGGAGCGCACCGCAAGTTGGCTCGCGGTCTCAACAACGAGCGGACGCCAAGGGCAAAGCCCAGTCCATGAAAGGCCCTCGCCTTTATCGCTGGTGATGGTTGACCCGCTCAGATGCGGATTGGCGGGGATCGAGGAAGGGTTCTTCACAGACCGTAAATACGCCAACGGTATCACGGGGTCGTGAGCCCTGACCGGCGCAGGATCCCTGTGATGCCTCAGCTGCTACAGCGGTTCGCCCACGATGAGACCGGCGCCACCGCTATCGAGTACGGCATGATCGCCGCCCTGATCGCCGTCGTCATCATCGGCTCACTCAGGCTCGTGGGTTCCCGGCTCGGTGCCAAGTTCAGCGCCATTGCCGGCAACCTGAATTGAGCCGAGTCCCGCGGATAGGTCCGCTCTCTCGACCCTAACCGAGTGCGGTCTGGGAACGACGCTTCAAGGGGGCAGTTCAGCTTGTTCGCCAGCCGTGCCGTCGGCTGGCAATTCGCAGGCATTCAGGGACCGATGCACAAGCTTCCGCCTATGAGCCTGTATCAGCTCCGCCTGCTGTCCGCGGACGGGCCGCGCTTCTACAAAGTAACCGCCTACCTACGGCGGCTGGAGGTGCTCCAGCTAAACGACGCGACCGGACGAACTGACTTGGTTTTGGGCAGCATCGAGTATCAAATCACCGATACTGGGCGAGCTGAGTTAGAGGAACGCTACGGCCCTGCATCACCCTAGCCGACTGCTGAGTGATTTAGGTCTTCAGCTGAACCCTGCTGCTTTCCGTGACAGAGAACGTGGCCCGCGCCTGCATCACGAGGCGGCCATCCTCGACAAAGGCCTTTGCGGTATATTCCTCAACGCCGTGAGCATCGCCCTCGTCCCGGAGGATCTCAGTAAGCGACTGATGGAGCATCGTGCGCAGCGCATCGTGGTTCAATAGCTCTACGCCTTCGTCGTCCTGAACCTCGACGCCGTTGGCCGTGCTGATGAAATAGCGTGACACTCACGCCTCCGTGATCGAGCTCCCCCTACGACGGAAACACGATCCGCCGACGGAGGTTCGTTTTTCGGTTAGAATAGCCCTAGCCACGAAAAAGCCCGCGCCGGCGAACCGGGCGGGCCAAGGTCAGGGTCGTTCGGTGCGTTACGCCAAGCGCCTACAGCGATCCTACCAGAGTTTCGAGCACAGGATAGGCCGCCCTTATGACAGATCAGACAGACTAAATAATCTAAAAAGCGAAAATTACTTTCCGCTTGGCGCGGCGTAGCTGCCAGTCGTCCCGTTACCGCCGCTGCTGCCGGCTGGCGCGCCGCGGGTGGTGTTCCGGACGAAGCTGGCACCGGGGTACTTCCGCTGCGTCCGCATCATCGAGCGTCGGTGCATACGATGACGTCTCATCCGCACATTGGTGAGCATATCGGACGGCGAGGAGACACCGGCTCCAGGGCCAGCTGGCACCGCTGAGGCGGGAAGGATCAGGCCGGCGAAGCCACAACCAGCAAGCGCGGCGAGAACAAACATACGCATGAAGTTCCTCCTTGCCTCAGCGCAGGAAGGATCGCATCGGCCGTTATGAAGTCGTGAAACAGGCGGTAGTTCACCGCTTCCGGCGACCCGCGACTCAGCACCGCGTGCTTGAACGGATCACCAGCGGCTGGCCTACGCCGCCTTCACCATCTGCCGCCCGTGGTTCTGCACGATGTCCGGGAAGGGGGTATCAGTGGTCGAGGTCGTGATCTGGGCGGGGCGATGATCTGATACTTCGGCGCTGTGGCAGCGGCGCCGCACCGGGCAAATCCTGAATCCGATCGATGGACGAGGCCGCCGGAGCATTCTAACCTGGATCAATGTTCGGCCCTGACGCACGCCTTATCCGCTATGTTGAAGCCGCCCTGGTAACAGGGGCTACGACGATGCTGGGAATGGCCTGGATGCTCGACCTGCTTCGCTGATTGGGTCAGCTCATCCGGGCCAACAAACCTAGCAAGGTTGCGAACTCGGTCCTGACCAAGCCTATGACGAGCATCATCAGATACCGCTCGTCCGCACCGATATCAGCAACTTCTGCAGCGGCAATCTCGTCCGGCATATTCAAATTTCTCGGGCAAGGTCTACGGTATCTCGCTGATCTTAGCTTGCGCATCAACCTGCGTTAGAATACGAGTACAGAGTTTCGCATTTCGAATGAACTGGGCTCGCCTCACCCTGCCATCGACCCGCTTCATCGTCCGCCCTGGCTCGGCACCACGGCCCTAAAAAAATTTGCCGAATGCAAAGGGTCACCCAACCCTTGACAGCTGTCGCCCATAATTTTGGACGATGTCGCGGAAGAGGGGGCCGGTAGCCAAGGCTGTGCCCTCGCCTAGTTGGCTTTCATCCGATGCACAAAGCGCGCCTGACAATAGGCGGGTTAACAATTCGTTAACCAAATTTGTTAACATATCATTATGCGCCGAGATCGGGCGCGAGGCAGCCTCTTCGAGCAGAGGGTCAAAATCCCATGCGCTTCTACTTTGATTTTGAGAATGGCGAGGAAGCTGTCCGAGATAACAACGGCTTCGAAGCAGTTAATCTAAAACAAGCGCTGGCCGATGCTCTCGATGTGATACTCGAAGTGGCTGATGAAGTCGCCGCTAAGCGGCCAGATGATCTCTGGACATTGGTCGTGCGGGATCAGACCAGAGCGCCGGTCGCGTTCCTACCAATCCGGCAGGATCCGGTTCAGGACGCACTGGCAGCCTGAGGGCGCGCTAACCGGATCCCGGCACCCTACACGGACGCGGGTGAGATAGACGACCTCCCCCGCCAGCCCGTGATTAGATCGGGCGGCGGGGCTGAGTGGCCTTCGGTGTGACCTTGATGGCCTAGCGGCGACGGTGCTGCTGCAGCATGATTAGCTATGCCTGCGCCATCATCCTTCACCTGTGAAGTCCTGTCCGACGGGAAGTGGGTGGCCATGCCGGTCGACGAGGTTCAGGCCCGCCACCGGGACGCCGTTAAACGCTGCCCGGCCTGCGGCGGACGGATAATGATCATGGGCGGCTACACGCCGATGAGGCGCACGTCGCTATCGCACTTTCGCATCCACGATGGCTGCCCACTGACCCCACAGCACTTCAAGGGTGAGGCAAGGCCTCACCCGGAGGCAATCAGATAGCGGGCAGCGATCGAGGGCCTTTCTTTGACCAGTGCCGCGGTACGATCCCGTTGGATCCGAACGCGCGATACCCCTCAATGTCTGGATCTGAAGAAATCTGTCTGGTTCACACCGGGGCGGGCCTTTTCGTGCACGGTCCCGGCCCGGGACGTTCAACCTGTGGGCGCCAGAACGGCACGCTAACGGTGCGCCCTCATCCTGCATTTTGAGCCACGTTGCGTATCGGCTCGACCGCTGGTGAGATCGGATGCTTCCTCGCCCCGTGAGCAGATCGGGGTGGGGCCGAGCGCCCGGCACACGGGTGAAGGGATGCAGTCATGCCTGTCGATCGAGATCGGGTGCTGCCCAGTGATGCGCTGGACCAGTTCGCTCGCACGCTGCTCGCCGAGGCGCGGTCTCAGTGCCCCAGAAGCTTCTGAGCAGCTTGATCGGCGATCTTAGTGACGACGTGGGCGCCAACCTTCTCGCCTGACTGTTCGACGCCTACGACGACGCACTGACCGATGATGGCGGCGACTGATGCACTGCCGCGACGGCAACCGTTGATCTCGTCCCGACACCCTCCGTGTTGCGTGGCGGTTTGTCCCATCCGCTGAACACCAGGAAACTTAGACTAGGCCATTCGGTTCGCGGGATGGCACCTCAGCGACGTTTAGCGCCTCGCTGTCATCTCTAATGACCGGGAGATAACCTATGATACACCGCCGCGAAGTCCTCACAACGATGTTGGGTGCTACTGCAGCCCTTGCCATCACCCGCACTGCCGTCGCCCAGGTCACCCCGGCCGGCGCGATCCCGTCGAGCGTTTATCTTCAGATGGCAACCACGGGCGGCATGTTCTTGGAGAACACCGCCCGCGACGCGCACGAAAAGACCAGGAATCCGGCGGTCAAGAAATTCTCCCGGGCCGAGGTAATTGAGCAGGTTAACCTCTCCCGCAAGCTCGGCGCCTACACCGGCGGCACCCCGATGGCGGCTGCGCCGGTTGGACCTGGCGGCCTGATCGGCGGTCTCGTTGCTGCGCCAGTTGCCGTTGCGGGGGCTGCGGTTGGCACGGCCGCTGGTGTGGCGGGCGGTGTGACCGGCGGTCTGCTGGGCGTTGCGCCGCCCAGCGGCATGACGACGGACGCGCAGAAGGCGCAGATCCTGTCTCAGCTCACGGCCATGCCGCCGGGCCCGCAGTACGACGCCACTTTCGTGGCCGACTCCCTGCAGGGTCACCAGGAGGCGCTCGCCATTCACGGCTCCTATGCCCAGTCCGGCGAGGATCCGGGCCTGCGCCGCATCGCCCGGGGAGCGTTGCCGCTGATCAACCTGCATATCTCGCAGCTATCGCAGATGCAGGGCAGGATGGGCGGCCAGCAGGGCTGATCATCGCGAGAACGGGCCGCTCTCTCCAGTCTGACATAGAAGCGGCTTAGGAACGGTAGCTGAGCCCCTCGGTTTCCTCTCACAAATGGAGGAACCGATGGGCGCTACAGATCCCACCAAGCCCGGCGACGAGGCACCCCCGGGAACGCCTGGGGCCGGTGAGAACCTGTGCCCAGCCTGCAGTGGCACGGGCAAGATCGACGGCGATACCTGCCCGGAGTGCAAGGGCACGGGCAAGGTCATAACGGGCATCGGCGGCGGCTGAGCAAGGCCACGCTCCGTGAGCTCGACTTCTATAGCGGCCCTCTAGTGACCTTCGAACATGCCGCCGAGCGCTGAGCGTCGATGTGGGAAAGCAGCCGAATTTCATCATCCAGCTCGGGGATGAAGCGCACCGGCTCTGCTGGACGGCGAAGGAGCTATTTGACGTCCACTCTGACCACGGCACGCTGCGGGTGGAGTACTGCGGGACGATGAGCTCCAGCCACCGGGCGCAAGGCGTCTAGCCTCTCTGGGTGAGGTTCGAGCGCGGACGCTCCCGCCGAGATATGCCTGGCCGAGACTGAAACCCGCCCGTCTGGGAGTTTGCGGCGTAGGGCGGGGCAAGTAAGCAAGGCGATCCGGTTCAGTGCCCAGCACAGTACGTCGCGACACGCTCGGCAAGCCGATCGGCTGTCAGGCAATCCTGTGGGTGATCGCGCATCAACGCCGCTATGGGCATGTCAGGCATCGCGGCCTCCTCCGGTTCCTGCACCAAGCTGAGACCACCGTGCGCCTTGATCGCGCGAAGGCCCTCGGCTCCATCACTATCGCCGCCGCTGAGCACAATCCCGACGACGCGCTCGCGGTAGGTTTCGGCCGCTGAGATGAACAGGGGGTCGGCGGCTGGGCGCGTGAAGTGGACCTTCGGACCTTGATCCAGGCGGATCAGGCCGAAGCGCAGCCGCAGGTGATGGTCCGGCTGCGCCACGTAGATGCGGCCGGGCTTGATCACCTCGCCATGCTGCGCGAACGCTGCCGGGAGATGACCACGCGAGGCGAGGATGTCTGGCAGGTAGCTGCGGTTCGCACCGATGTGGCTGACGATGAACACCGACGCTCGGCAGCCAGGCGGCAGCGCAGTGGTGATCCGCACGATGGGATCGAGGCCGCCGGCTGAGGCAGCGATAACGACGATGGCTCCCATTTCGCTGTGACAATCACTGCGGAAGGTTCCAGTTCGCGGCCAATCGCGCAGTGACGTTGAGCTGATCCGATGCGGATCGCGCGGTCAGTCCTCGTCCGCTAGCTCAGCGACCGTGTCGCTGAACGGCACCGTGAGTACCGGATGCCCCGCCTCGTCCATGATCTCGAAGGCGCAGGTGAACCAGTCCCGCACGATGTTTGTCCGCGTCCGTGCAATCAGATCCCGTGCCGCCTCCAGCGCGCGTTCCCTCGCCGCGTCCAAGTCGGGCAACTCATCACCTTCAGGATCGATCGCGAGCTTACCCCGGCCATAGCGCAAGTTGAGAAAGTAGCGCGGCATCAGGCGCCCTCGATCAGCCGGGCGTACTCGGCCTCGGGGACGCCGTAGCTGCCATCGGCTACCGTCTCCAGAAGTTCGCGATCGAGCACCGTGATGCGCCCGCGCCGTGCCCGGATGCAGCGACCGCTTTCCAAGTTCTGCAACGCCAGCGTCACGCCCGAGCGCTGCACGCCGAGCATCATCGACAGGAACTCGTGCTTGACCCGCAGATCGTCTCCGTCCGCTCGGTCGTGGCACATCAGCAGCCAGCGGGCGAGACGGGTCTCGATGTTGTAGGTGGCGTTGACGTAGGCCGTCTGGCGCGTCTGCACGAACTCCGCCTGGACATACCGCAGCAGAAGCCGACGCAACGAGCGGCTCGTATCGAAAGCTTCGTACAGGGCATCCGCGCCGATGCGGTGTCCGTCACCGGGAAGTTGCATGAACTGGTCGTGCGGAACGCGGTCGCTACAGGTCAGCACAGGTATCGCACCCGTCAAGCCTTCGCGACCGACGATCCCGACCTCGACCTTGCCCATCGACCCCTCGACGGTGATCGAGGCGATGCCGCTCTCGATGAAGTGGAGGTGCTTCACCGGCTGATTGGGTGCGATGAGCGACTGCTGCACGGGCAGTTCTACAAATTGCAGGTGCGGGGCAAGCCGATCAAAATCATCAGCGGACAGCGCCTTCAGGAGGCGATTACGCGTATGGGACTGCTGGAGTTGAGACACGGCTCTTCCCTCGTGAGGGTAAGAGCACGGTGGCGTCTCCTAGCCGCTTGCGACCCGAACAGTGTGCAGACGATGAGAGCCACCTAATGCTGAGCCTCAGCAGCTGCAATGCTACCGAGAGCTGCGTATGGTATCAGACATAATTACGGAAGTTGGTTATCGCACCGGGGACGGTGACTAACTTGCGCACGACCTGATCACTGTTAGTTGCAGCCCCAACCGAAGACACGATTGATACGGTGAGCCAATTGGCTCGCGTGTGGGGTGGCCATATCATGACAGAGTGCAGTTCAGACGCTGCGAACAATCCGCTCATCCGCAAGCTGGAGGGCTTCACGGCCCTATCGGACGCGGACCGGATCACGCTGGCGCGGATCAGTGCCGAGCCTCGCCAGGTCGTGCCCGGTACCGACCTAGTGCGCGAGGGCGACGCTCCCGACGGCGTGTTCCTGGTGATGAAGGGCATGGCGTTCCGCCACAAGCTGCGGGCGACCGGCACCCGGCAGATCATGGCCTACCTTGTGCCGGGCGACCTGTGCGACCTCGATGTGGCCCTGCTGAGCGAGATGGATCACACCATCACCGCCGTATCAGCCTGCGAGGTCGTGCGCCTGACGCCCGAGATGGTGGCCGACCTCCTGGCCAACCACCCGCAGATTGCCCGAGGGTTGCGCAAGGCTCAGCTCGTCGACGAGGCAACCTTGCGCGAGTGGCTGGTCAACATAGGCCGCCGTTCCGCCGCGGAGCGGCTGGCGCACCTGTTCTGCGAGCTGCTGCTGCGTATGCGAGCGGTCGGGCTGGCGTCGGGCGACAGCTACGAACTGCCGGTTACCCAAATAGACCTGGCCGACACCACGGGGCAGACGCCCGTTCATGTGAACCGCACGCTCCAGGAACTCCGGGAACAGGGGCTGATTGAACTGAGGAGCAGGCGGCTCAAGATCCTCGACCTGCCCCGTCTTCGGGCGCTGGCGGAGTTCCGACCCAACTACCTGCACCTGGGAGATCAAGCGGCGGCATGAGCCTGCACCTCCAGCCTGTCCAAGTCGCGACGGGTAGCTACGACACCGAGGGGCAGTTGGTCTTCGCTAATGGCTTCCTCGCGGCGGTACTGGTGAGGCTCTCAGATTTTCATGCAGACATGGCCGGCATGTGGTTCTTGGAGGCAGGCTTCGGGTGGGTCGATACCCCAACTCGGCCCACGTTCTCTGATCTCGACGAGGCACAGGACTGGTAATTACCCACCCCCTTGCGCGGGTTGGGTTTCGCTGATTCCCTCGTGGGATGGTTCGTACCGATCTTGAGCGGCTGAGCCGCGAGGAGTTGATCGAACTGGTGCTGCGGCTGCAGCGTCCGGATA